>MHOB01000017.1 GCA_001821795.1 Candidatus Ryanbacteria bacterium RIFCSPLOWO2_12_FULL_47_9c | reverse complement strand
TAGCTACTAAGTTGATATATACTAGATGATATGCGCAGTATCTCATTTGCCAAGGGAGAATATTATCACATCTATAACCGCGGAGTTGATAAACGAAGTATTTTTGTGCGCATGCAAGATGTAGAACGGTTTTTGAGATGCATGGTTGCTTTCAATACAGTAGAACCTATCGGTAGCTTATATCAACAATCATTTGAGCATAAAAGGTTGAACACTAAAAATACCAAAAATAGCAAAAAAGAAAGTCCACTCGTTAATGTTATCTGTTATTGTTTAAATCCGAATCATTTTCATATGATTCTCGAAGAAGCGGAGAACAAAGGAATTGAAAAATATATGCATCGGTTAGGAACCGGTTTTACTCGATATTTCAATGAAACATATAAACGAACTGGCTCACTTTTCCAAGGGCCGTATAAGGTGGTCCATGTTTCATCAAACGAATACTTACTCCACGTAAGTGCGTATGTTAACTTAAATCACCGCGTTCACCAACTTAGTGGCTTAGCCACTAAGTTGGTGCGAACAAGTTGGCAAGAGTATATTGGCAAGCGCTCGGGCGTTGCCAATGTGTGTAAAAAAGAAATCGTCCTCGACCAGTTTAAAAATATTGCGGAATATAAAGATTTTGCAGAAAGTTCGCTCGGCGATATTCTTAAGAGAAAAGTCCTTTTCAATGAGATGGAATCTCTATTACTTGAATGATTACATACTTAGTGGCTTAGCCACTAAGTTGAAGATATGAAATATTTTTTTGTTGGCATTAAAGGGGTTGGGGTGTGCGGAGTCGCTACTATATATAAAGAGCACGGGAATGAAGTGCTTGGGTCTGATACAGATGAAGTTTTTTTTACGGATGCAATTTTAGAGCGCTTGAAAATTCCAGTTGTGTCGTTTGATCCAGTTCATATCACGCCCGATATCGCGCGTGTAATTTACTCAAGCGCATATACTGTAGATCATCCGCAAATCAAAAAAGCGCTCGAACTTAATATTCCCACGGCACCGTATCAAGAAGCACTTGCAGAAATCTTTAATGAACGCACGGGCGTATTGGTAACCGGTACGCACGGAAAGACGACATCCGCGGCAATGATTGGTAAAATCCTTGAAGAAGCCGAGCGTGATCCGACGGTTATTGTTGGCGGTGCGCTTATTCAGTGGGATGCGACTGCGCGCGCGGGCGCGCAAACCGAGGGGTTGATGGTTGCTGAAGGAGATGAGTACCAAGCAAAAATTCTTTCACTCAAACCAAAATATCTTTTGCTGACCAATATTGATTATGACCACCCTGATTTTTATCCAACAGAAGAATCATACCGTGCCGTATTTCAGAAACTGCTGCAGAGTTTGCCTGACGGCGCGATTGTTGTCGCCCCGAAAGCTTTGCGATCGTTTGTCGATCCGTTAACAAACGCAAAAAAAATATTCTTCGGCGCGTGCATCGATCCTCCGCTCTCTCTTATGCTTTGGGGCGCACACAATCAAACGAACGCGCTTGGTGTTATCGCGCTCGCGTACGAGTTGGGTATTCCCGAAGAGAAAGCGCGCGCCACGTTGAAAAATTTCGCGGGTACAAAACGCCGCATGGAGCTTTATACGGGAGAAAACGATGATATTGTCGTTATCGATGATTATGCCCACCATCCAACGGAAATTCAGGCAACGCTCTTTGCGGTGCGGGAGCACTATCCAGAACGTAAAATCATCGCATATTTTCAGCCCCATACGTATTCGCGGACAAAAACATTTCTTGAAGATTTTGGATCGTCATTTGATGATGCAGATTCGGTGGCGCTCCTCGACGTCTACGGTTCTGCGCGGGAGAAAGATCCCAGCTTTGATATGAGCATATTTGTACAACAGGTCAAAAAACATCACGAGCAAGTCGATTACGTCGCAACCATTGATAACTCATTCTCGCACGCAAAAAAAAACGCCAGCAAGGGGAGCGTAGTCATCACTCTTGGCGCCGGTGATGTTTGGAGAGTCGCGCAAATGATCTCTACAAAATTGGCCGCGTCATAAGAATACCCTTGTCAAGAATAAAAAAAACGTCGTTTTGCGGTGAGATCAAAAGCTGCGGCTCGGTCCCCGCGTAAAAGTTATATTCGTTTCGCTTACTGCGGCCGTCAAGCTCGGCAATGACAATTGAGTCGCCGGAAGTTATAAAAACAGCTTCTTGTCTCGGATAAAATTGAGCGTCTCGGATTTGTGTATCCGCCGTGTAGACAAGCGCTTCCCGTTCTTCGGTATAGAGCGGCAACGCTGCATCGCTGGCAAGCCACATGATCCAAACTTGGTTACCCTTCCACCAAAGAATTCGCTCTCCTTGAGGATCGTATGAAGAACCTTTTGCGCCTCGCGCGGAAAGTTTTGTGGAAAGATCATTCGGCAGCACGGGTAAGATTAATTGCTGTCCACCGGGAATTTCCTGTACAAGCTCGGCATTTCCGATCGAATAGTAGATTTTTTTATTTTTGTTGTCGGCAAGTTGAATATACGCTTCATTGTTATCGAAAAATGAGAATGATTTGTACGTTCCTTCAAGGAGCGTTGTTGGGGGAGAGATTATCTCCTCTGCAAGGAAAGCATGTACCTCGGTAACCCGTTCAGGGTAAACGCGCAAGACTTTTTCCCATGGGTAGAAACCTTCTTTGTATACTTGAATATGATAGGGACGAGGCGTGAGGCCCTGGAGAAAAAGCCGGCGCGACAAGAAACTCGTTTCATGCATAAGTTTCCCATCAATAAAGATTTGCGCGCCAGTCACAGGAACCGGGCGGATAGAAATTCCTCCTGCGCGGAGAAGTGTAAATTTCTCAAACGAGAATCGATAACCAAACGAATAAAGGAGCAGGGGGGTGACCCCAATAAAAAATATAAAGGTTGAGATCCAAAAGAGTAGTCTTCGCTGTTGACGGGTCATACGATTAGAGTGTAAAAGTTCTTGCTCATCTGCGCAACCAGCCGTATGATAGAGAAACCATGGAATGCTTTGTGGTGACGGGAGGTAAACCATTGCACGGATCGGTGACCGTACGTGGGGCGAAGAACGCTTTCTCGAAAATTATGATTTCTTCTTTGTTAACACGCCAAGATGTCGTACTAACAAACTGTCCCAACACTATTGAAATGGAAACAGTAACCGAAATTCTCCGCAAGGTAGGCGCAACAGTAACTTTTCGAAATGGAACGGTTACGGTAAATGCCGCGCGTGTTCGCAATTTTCGAGCCGCCCAGCTCTCTCGTAAAAACCGCTTACCGGTTTTAGCCATTGCCCCGCTCCTCCATCGTTTGGGGCGCGCGGAAGTTCCGTATGTCGGGGCAGACCGGCCATGGGTGCGCCTCAGCGCACCCCGGGATCGCGATGGGGTTGCGGGGGATAATCTTGGCGCGCGCCCTGTCGATTTCCATCTTTCCGCGCTTCGGAAAATGGGTGCACGCATTGTCGTTACGCGTGATTCATATAAGGCGCGCGCCAAGCGCTTACATGGAACAACTATCGCGCTTCCTTATCCCAGCGTCGGCGCAACAGAGACTGTTCTGCTTGCTTCAGTCCTTGCAGACGGTATTACAACAATCAAGAATGCGGCGGGCGAGCCCGAAGTCGTTGATCTTATTTCATGCCTTCAAAAAATGGGAGCGCTCATCGAACTTGATACTAACCGTGTTATCCGCGTCGAAGGCGTTAAAAAACTTCATGGTACCGAGCATCGAGTCATTCCAGATCGCATGGAGGCGGCCGCTTTTGCCGTCCTTGCGGTTGCGACAAAAGGAAATATTCTTGTGCGTGACGCCGAGGCAAAACATCTCATTACATTTCTCAACGCTTTGCGCAAAGTCGGCGGGGAATATCGTGTTGAAAAAAATGGCATCCGTTTTTTCCGAACGGGTCCACTGAAGCCCTATGCGATTGAAACGGCTCCTCACCCGGGTTTCATGACTGATTGGCAGCCACCATTCACGGTGCTTCTTATGCTTGCGCGTGGACGCTCGACGGTTCACGAAACGGTGTACGAAGACCGCTTTGGGTACATCAGCGAATTTAACCGGCTGGGTGCACGCATCGAGGTCGTGGAGCGTTGCATCAAAAACCCTTGTCGATTCGCGGGTGGCGGCTATTCCCACAGCATTGTCATTCGTGGTCCCACTCGTTTGAAGGGGGCCGCGATATCTGTACCAGATATCCGCGCCGGGCTTGCACACCTTGTTGTTGCACTTACCGCGAGAGGAAAATCAGTCATTTCAGGCATTGAACATATTGATCGCGGATACGAAAAAATTGATACGCGCCTTCGCCGTCTTGGCGCTCAAGTGGTTCGCCGGCGCGCGGGTTGAAAAACAACCTAAAAAATCGTAAGATAATGACACTATGGGGTTGTTTACTAAAAAACTTGGCATTGATCTTGGAACGGCAAACACGCTTGTTTTTGTACCCAAAAAGGGGGTAGTGCTTAACGAACCATCGGTTGTTGCGCTTTCTGTTCTCAACAACATGGTGCTTGCGGTAGGGGACGAGGCAAAAGAAATGATCGGACGTACTCCCGAAAGTATTGCTGCGTATCGACCGCTCAAAGACGGCGTCATTGCGGATTACCGCGTCACGGAAGCGATGTTAAGATATTTTATTCATAAAGCGCTCCCGGGACCTCGAATTTTTAAACCTGAAGTTATGGTTTCGGTTCCCGCAGGCGTAACGTCTACCGAGCGCCGCGCAGTTGTTGAAGCGGCGCTGAAAGCGGGGGCAAGAGCCGCTTATGTCGTGAAGGAACCAATCCTTGCGGCGATCGGCGCGGGGATTCCTATCAGCGAAGCGCGTGGTCACATGGTTGTTGATATTGGCGGTGGGACGACCGATGCGGCCGTTATTTCGCTCGGGGGAATTGTTGCTTCTACGTCGGCAAAAGTTGCGGGAAACAAAATTGACCAAGCGGTTGCAGACTATATAAAAGAAAAATTTAATCTTGCTATTGGAGATCGCACCGCCGAAGATGTAAAAATCGAAATTGGTTCAGCGGTTGCTATAAAAGACGAACTCTCTTACACCGTGAAAGGGCGGGATTTCTTGACGGGTTTGCCAAGAACCGCGGAAATTAAGACCAATGAAATTGTTGAGGCAATCAGGGAACCGCTTGGCGATATAATAAAAGCCATTAAAAACGTACTGCAGGACACTCCTCCTGAACTGGCCGCGGATATCAGTTCGACCGGAATCACCATGACTGGCGGGGGCTCTCTGCTCCGAAATATCGATGAACTTGTCTACCGTGCAACAGGCGTGCCCGCACATGTAGCCGAAGAGGCGCACCTATGTGTTGTCCGAGGGTGTGGAAAAGCCCTTGAACACCTTGATACATATAAACGCAGTATTTTAACAAAACGATGATACAATAGGAAAATGGAAAACCGCCCTTTCTCGAAGGCAAATTTTCTTTTTGGTTCCGACGAAGAGGGTCGCGAAGCTTTTCTCCAAGATGCGCTTTTTGCAATTGCGCCCCGGTTTACATACCAATACGGCGAAACAAGGCCAATCGGGATTTCCGATGTTCATGAAATTAAACACCGCGCAACGCTTGCTGGCAGACAGGTATTTATTGTGCGGCAGGCGGACTGTATGACGAAAGAAGCGGCGCAAGCATTTCTTAAGCTTCTCGAAGAAACGCCGGAAACTTCATTTTTCTTTCTTCTCGCGGATTCGAGCAACATCCCAGAAACGCTTCTTTCCCGCCTAGCGCGTTTTCCGTTCTTTTCTCAAAAAGACAGCAGTACGGTAATCCAGGAAGTGAAATGGCTTAGAGATGAACTCCGACGGCAAACGCGCAAGACAGGAAAAGTTCCACAACGTATTTGGAAAGATCTCGCGCGATATACGCGGTTATCTCAAAAACGCATCAGCGTTCAGGCCATCGAAGAATTTTATGGAATTACCTCAAGAACATAGAAAGAAGCTTCCTGTTTCCGTAAAGATATTTCTTGCAATCGCGGGGATTGGTCTTATTGTTGCCTCGGTAACGCTTGTCGTTTTAATGTCACAACCTAGGCAAAAAGAAGAAGTAAAACAGGGACAAACGGACGAAAAAACAGAAACTGATGGAATATTCGTATCGCACGATGGCGGTGTTGAATGGAGTGCGGTCAGCGGATCCGAAGGAATTATGCCGACTGTTTTTGAATTTAAGCGCGGCGACACGTCGAAACTTTATGTTGGCACTGAAGGGCAGGGATTATGGGTCCTGGATACGGGATCACAACTATTTGAGCGCGTTCAGGATCCAGACGGTATTCTCGACTCGCAGGCAAGTATTTACGATATCGCGCAAAATGGCACTGGAGATACATTATATCTTGCTGTGTTTCAAAAAGGCCGTGGGCGAGTAATCCGGCTCGTCGAGACCGGGTCGCGTGAAATTTATACAACATCGCTCGAGAGATATGGAATATTCGGGTTGGCAGTCGACTTCACGGACGAAAAACACATTGTTCTTGCAGGCGGGGATGGCGGTTTTTTTGAAACGCGAGATGGCGGAACAAACAAAGCATGGGGGGTTATCTCGCGACTTCGGGAAGGAATTGTTCGGCTCGAAACCAGTCCGACGGCGCCGAATACTTTTTGGGCGCTTGGTAATGAACGGGGAATTTACTCAACGGTATCGGGAGGACTATCATGGATAGCACAGCCGGAGATTGAAATAAATGGAAACGGTATTTCAGAAGTTAATGATATGCGTTATCATGGGGCGCGCGGGTCACTCATGCTTGCGACCGACTATGGCCTCATTGAAACGTATAATAACGGCGAATCATGGCAGGACTTTCAAACTCCCATTCCGGCGCGCTCGGTACCCATTCAGGCGATCGCAATACATCCTCGATTGAGTGAAGCATTCTGGATGGCATCAAATAACCAGATATTCGAAACCGAGGATGGCGGAATAACTTGGAAACATTTTATCCTGCCGGTTTCACAGAAAATAAAACTCTTGATCGTGAATCCCACAGATCCACAAACAATCTATGCCGGACTTACCCAATAAGATAAAAAAAGAATTTGATTCCATCGTGGCGTTTTTGGCGCGCGAGATAGCATTTTTACACGCGTCCCGAGCGACGCCCGCACTTGTTGAGAATATCGAAGTTCTCGCGTATGGGCAGAAAATGCCGCTCAAACAACTTGCATCGCTTTCGGTGTCTGATGCGCGAACGCTTCTTGTGCAACCGTGGGATTCAGGGATTCTGCAAGAAATTCAAAAGGCAATTTTAAATTCAAATCTTGGCATGGGCGTTTCTGTTGAAGAGAAATATATCCGGCTTTCCTTGCCACAACTGTCGGAAGAGCGGAGAAAAGAGACTATTAAAGTGCTGGGGAAAAAAGTTGAAGAAGCGCGCATCTCAATGCGCAGGGTTCGGGATAGGGAGATAAAATTACTCGAGGAAGCAGAACGAAAAAAAGAAATTTCAGAAGATCAGAAATTTCGGGAGAAAAACATAATTCAGGAACTTGTTGACGAATATAACGCAAAAATCCTTGAACTTGAGAAGAAAAAAACCGAAGAGATTGTCGGAATAATGTAAATATGGGTATTATCGAAGGTATTTTAGTTTTTGTTGCCGTTATCTTGCTTTTGGTCGTTTCTCATGAATTTGGACATTTTTTTGCCGCGCGATTTTTTAAAGTCCGTGTAGAAGAGTTTGGTGTCGGTATCCCGCCGAGACTTTTTGGTTTTCGCTGGAAAGAAACATTCTGGACGATAAATGCGCTTCCGCTTGGCGGATTCGTAAAAATTTTTGGAGAAGAAGAAGATATCAACGATCCGCAAAGTTTCTCTGCGCGAAGCTATCTAGTAAAATCGCTCATCGTGTCCGCCGGGGTCATTGCAAATATTTTAACCGCATTTGTACTTCTCACCATTATCGTAGGATTTGGCATTCCTCAATTTACAACGGAGTTGAGCGCTATCCAAAAAGGATCACCCGCAGAGGAAGTAGGCATGCGCGCCGGGGATAAAATTGTGAATCTCGACAACCATTCAACGTCGGCGCCACTCACGGTCGAGGATGTCCAAAAATATATTGCAGCAAACGTAGGTACCAAGGTCGTTATTATTGTGGAGCGAAATGGCGATAAAATTCCATTCACTCTTGTTCCACGGCGTAATCCGCCCGAAGGAGAGGGCGCGCTCGGTATTGTTTTTGATATATCAATACAGCGTGTCCCCTGGTACCAGATACCGTGGGAAGGGTTAAAAGCAACTTACGCCGGGCTTCAGGTTATAGTCGCGGGACTTCTGTTCTTTTTCTTTCAACTCTTTACAACCGGAACTACGCCCGGCGACATTGTCGGCCCGGTAGGTATCGCGGTAATTGCTACCGAGACCTACCGTTTCGGTTTCATCGCCTTTTTACAGCTTGTTGCTCTCCTCTCTCTTAATCTCGCCGTTATTAATATTCTACCTATTCCCGCGCTCGACGGGGGACGGATTTTTTTCTTCGTTATCGAAAAAATTCGTGGCAAAGTAATTCCTGCGCGTGTTGCAGGATTAATCCATTCCATTTTTTTTATCGCGCTTATTGTATTGCTCCTTTGGATCAGTTGGCACGACGTGATCAATCTGAAAAGATACGCAGAAATCTTTGGCTAATCTTTTTTAAACGTGAAAAGGTTTTAAAACATCGTATCTGCTTACAACACCCACAACCTTATTACTCTTGTCAACAACGGGAATCGGATTTACTCGATGGTGGTCTCTGAAGGCGGCAACCGTCTCCTCAAATGTTGCGTTTTCTGAAAGAGTGAGCGGGTCGGGATTCATAAGGTCCCTCACTTTCAATAAAGCGAGCTCGTTAACTTCTTTTTTAAATTGTCCGCGATCTTTTCTAAATACCGCGAGATTTTGAAGAATACTGATGAATGTCGGAAGGTGAATCGCTGACCCCTTACTGATGAGATCGTATTCTGTGAGTATTCCCTCGAGAATTCCTTCAGTGCTGACGACGGGGACGCCATCAATATTGTTTTTATCAAGAACCATGGCCGCAGAAATAACCTGCATATCGGGTCCTACGGTTATAACATCCCTTGTCATCACATCCCTCACGGTGAGCGCTTGTTCCATACCATTATCATACAGAACCGCCCCAAGGAAATCCATATCTTGATATTTCAATTTTGTCCCAGTGGTGTTAGGATATTCCCATGCTGCAGTCGAAAATCTTCACAAAAACCTTACGTGACAGCCCAAAAGACGAAACATCAAAGAATGCCCAATATTTAATTCGTGGGGGTTTCGTTGACAAACTTATGGCGGGTGTTTATTCTTACTTGCCGCTTGGTCTTCGGGTACTGAAACGCATCGAGAATATCATCCGAGAAGAAATTAACGCGGCTGGCGGGCAAGAAATCTTTATGCCCGCTATCCATCCAATCGAAAACTACACCACGACAGGCCGCGAGGCAATTGACGTTCTCTTCCATACGGAAACGCAAACCGGTCATAGGATTGTTCTTGGACAAAGTCATGAAGAAGTTATTGTGCCGCTCGTGAAAAAATTTATCGAGTCGTACCGCGATCTTCCGCTTGCGGTGTACCAAATCCAAACAAAATTCCGTAATGAACTTCGCCCGAAGTCAGGTATATTCCGGGGGAGAGAATTTCTCATGAAAGATCTCTACTCGTTCCACGCAGACGAAGATGATTTTGACCGCTATTATAAAACGATCCAACAAGTATATAAAAAAATATTTGACCGCGCGGGTATCGGATCCGCAACGGTGCGAACATTTGCGTCAGGTGGTACATTTTCAAAGTATTCACTCGAGTTTCAAACAATTACCGATGCGGGTGAAGATACAATATTTCTCTGTGAGAGGTGTTCTGTCGCCGTGAACGACGAAGTGAAAGATGATTGTAAAAATACTTGCCCCGAATGCAAAAAACCGCTGTCGCATGAACCAAAAAAATCAATAGAAGTGGGGAATATTTTTCCGTTAAAAACCCGTTTCTCTGATGCATTCAACTTGAGTTACAAAGACCCGGACGGCAAGCAGAAACCAGTTATTATGGGATGCTATGGCATCGGCGTGACCCGTTTGATGGGCGCGATCGCGGAAGTGCATTCTGATGAGCACGGCATTATATGGCCAGAATCTGTAGCGCCTTTCCTTGTGCATATTCTTCCTTTATCAAAAGCTGCCATTCCGGAAGCAAAAAGAGTCGAGCTGTCGCTTGCTGAAAAAAGTATCCCTGTTCTTCTTGACGATCGAGAGGATAAATCCGCAGGCGAGAAATTCAGTGACGCTGATTTAATTGGGATACCGTGGCGCGTTGTTATCAGCGACAACACTATTAAAAAAGAGGGGATCGAGGTGAAAAAAAGAAGCGAGCGCGAAGCAAAAATCATGAGCGTTGAGGAGTTTTTAGATCAATTTTTATGAGTTTCTTATTCTTCCCCTCATTTGGCAAAAGTGACATCGGGATTGATCTTGGAACCGCAAATACACTTGTATATGTAAGCGGGCGGGG
>MHOB01000016.1 GCA_001821795.1 Candidatus Ryanbacteria bacterium RIFCSPLOWO2_12_FULL_47_9c | reverse complement strand
GTATTCTTGCTAATCTGATGACAAGGTCTTTTTATGAGCTTTAAATATTTTTTATGAATAAAAAATTGCTTATTGTTGCGCTCGTGGTCATTTTTGGCGGAGCATTTTATTTATGGAATAAAAATTCTTCCGCGCCGCAACTTACTATAAAGGAAGTCATCGAGTCGAATAAAAAAATTGCCGGTGATTATTCTGTCGCGGCTGGAGAAAAAACTATTGTCAAAAATAATGCGAAGCTTTCGGTAGATGGTAATATCACTATCAATGGCGCGATAGAATGCGAAGGCGGAGTTCTCGCAATTGATGTGGGGGGCTCTGTGAAAATCAATAATAGACTCTCATGCGTGCGCGCAGACGAGATATCGGACGTCGGCAATGGCATTACTATTGTTGCCGGAGGCGCAGTTGAATTTGGCGACAAGGCCGAGATAGTCACAAATGGTAACGTGCAAATAGCGAGTACCGCCGCGAATATTCTGGACACGGAAGAAAAAATTAACGCGCTTTATGATGAAGCAGGAAAAGATACCGGTACCGGTCCACGGATAGGTCCGTTTATCGAGGGAGCCAAAAGCACAGTGGGCGTTAATGGTCGCCAGGTTGATCTTGGTGCGCTTCCTTTTATGAATATTGCAAACGCCAAAGTCCCGCGCGACAAAGATGGCAATGTAATAAATAGTGTTGTCATCAGAGGTAATTGGATTATTGGCGAGGGCGGCAAAGCGCCATCTGGTGTAGATGTGCCCACGCCTCCAAGAAAAGTGAAGAAAATTTTGCTTAACTTTGATTTTGGAAAGAACGGCAACGTAGAGTTTAAGGATTTCCATTTGATAGGTCCTAACGGGCGAGATGGCACAAGTGACACCGGAAAGAGTTGTAACGCGCGCGGGGAAAATGGAGAGGACGCATTTCGTATGCGTGTTGATGCCGGAAATATCAAGATCAATAATTTTCGCATCGAGCTCGGCAATGGCGGCAAGGGCGGGGACGCAGAAACGAAAAAGGATTGCGATCCGGGCGTTGCCACAGGTGGCCGTGGTGGAGAAGCCGGTAATTTTAAAATGACCGCTTCCGAAAAAATTGAAATTGTTTCTATGCATATTGTGCCGGGTGTTGGCGGGCAAGGTGGCAACGCAAAAGCTCTTGGCAAAGATGGAGTTGACGGTTGCCCGGGCCAAAAGGGCGGAGACGCGCGTGCGACAGGCGGCGACGGCGGTAAAAATAAAAAGGAACTCTCCGCGATCGGCGCTGTAGAAGGTATCGGTAATGTAACAATTGATAAAGTTGAAGGCGGTGTTGGCGGAGAAGCAGTTGCAGAGCCTGGTAAGGGCGGTAGTGGTACTGCGTGCAAGTGTGCTGGTGGCAAAGGAGGAGACGGCACAGCCATGGCGGGCAAGGGCGGGGATGCTTCGCTGAAAATAATAGGCGCAAAAGGAGATGCCGTGGGAGGGAGCGGTGGCGATGCTGATGCTCACGGAGGCGTTGGTGGCACTGGGGGTAATTGTCCGCTCAAACCAACCGGCGGCAAGGGCGGTAATGGCGGCAATGCAATTTCAAAAGTCGGCAAAGCTGGCAAAGGTACGACTACTGATGGCGCTGACGGCGCCGTGAAAGACGAAACCGGTGGCAATGGTGGCAATGGCGGCAATGGTTGTGGCCCTGGCAATGGCGGCAAGGGAGGCGATGGCAAGCCAAATGGCAATGACGGCAAACCGGGCGAAAAACAATGCCCTGACGATAAAGTTACACCAACACCAATGACTGATCCTGGACGCCCGTCTCCACAGCCATCTGCAACACCTAAGAAAATAAAAGTAATCGAATACAACGGCAAATATCTTCCCGTTGAGCAACTTATAGTTGAAGATGAAATAGGTTGTGGCACAGACCACTGGCATGCGGCACGCGGAGTTGTAATCGCGACCGATGGCACGCCCATACAAGACCCCGGCCCGCAATGCGGATATGGCAAGACCAGAGATAGGCCAGTGATAGATATTGAGATGTAAATACGCAAAGTAGCTGTATTTAACGAAAAGCACTAACTTGCGTTCTAACCTCCCAATGGTTTTTATCCACAGAGTTCTCGAAATACTGTCTTAAAAAGATGATAATAAGAATATGTCAAGCCATGTTGTAAAACGTCTTGTCGGTGTCGTCATAATATTGATCGTTATTGTAGGCATCGCTTCGGTTTTACTTGCAAGTCTTAACACGGCGCGCAACAAATCAAGCGGATCGGTAGGATTAAGTAGTGATGGCGTAAGCCCCTCATTTTACAACGAGAGAGATGGATACGATGACGAAGATATTGCCCGTCAGGGCGGCGTGCCCGCGGGGAAACTTGCTGAACGCAAAGTTCTGCGTAATGGCTCGCTTTCGTTGCTTGTTAAAAAAGCTGAAGAAGCGTCAAAGGCAATTCAAGACATTGCAGATCGGTTGAGCGGATTTGTCCAAAGTGCACAGGTATATGAAGTGAGTTCTGGCGTGCAATCAGGATCGGTCACGATACGGGTGCCATCGGATTATTTTGATGAAGCGATTGGTGAAATAAAAAAACTTGCGGTTAAAGTTGAGCGCGAATCGGCTACCGCGCAAGACGTGACGGAACAGTTTGTTGATCTGGAGGCGCGTCTCAAGAATCTTCGCGCAGAAGAAACGCAGTATCTCGAAATTATGAAGCGCGCCTCGACCGTACAGGACACGCTCACCGTTTCCCAACGTCTCTATGATGTACGCGGTCGCATTGAACAAATTGAAGGTCAGCTCAAGTATCTTACCGAACAAATTGATATGTCGGTTATTACCGTGTCGCTTACCGAAGAAGCGGACGTGGAAGTATTTGGTATTCAGTGGCGGCCGCTCTATGCCGTCAAGCGTGCGTTCCGCAACATGATAAGCGGTCTTGCAACATCTGTTGATTTTATTGTTTCTATCATATTTTTTCTCCCTGTGATATTGCTGTGGGCTCTGCTCATTGTGCTTGCAGGTGCGCTTCTGTGGCGGTTAATTCGGTGGGTACAAAGAAAGTTCTTTCCTGCTGCTGGAATATAACAAAATACCAAGAAATGAAAAAGCCCTGCGAGGTTATCTCCTCGCAAGGGCATGTTTGGGCTTGACCGGCGCTGATCTAGCCGTTCTTGATCTTCGGGGACAGTGTGATGGTATCCTCATCCTTGAGGCGGTGGCTTTTGCCGACCATTGCCGCCCCGACTTGCACCTTGGCGAAGAAGGGGGTCCGCACTCCCGCGTCTTGGAGCGCTTCGGCCGCCGTCATCCCCGGACGGAAGGTGATGTCCCTCTTAGTGCCGCTCGATCGTATGTGGACCATGCTGCCTCCTTTCGATTTATTCTATAGCATGGAGCATGTCGAGCGTCAACACATCGAAGAGAAAGTGGCGCGGGAATTTCTCTTTGCAGATCCACTTTTTCACGTTTGAGGTGATGATCCCCGCGATGATGTTTCCGGTGTAGATGACCGCCTGTGCGGTGCAGTGAAAGGGCGCGGCCTCTTCGTCTTCAAAGAGGTGGGGTTCGTAGAACTCGATGTCATCGGTTGACGACGGGTTGACGCTGAAAATCTCGATCCACTCCCCGATGACACGGTGTTCTTCTTCGGACCACTCGATGCCTATCCTCCCGTCGATGTAGAGAGGGACCAGCGCACGCGAATTCTGCACCGCGCGCCAGATGATCTTCCGGGAAGACATGGAGTCAACGCCCGAGACGACGATTCCCTCAAGAGGTTCGTCTCCCCGAAACTGTGTCGGGCGCGGGTAGATGTCTGCCTCGTCATCGAAACACTCATGGAGGATCTCCGCGAGTGCCGTCGCTTTCGGCATTCCGACCCGGTTGGGAGTGAAGTTCTGGCCGGGAACGTTGTGCGCCTCTACAATGTCCCCGTCGTAGAGGAAGAACTTTCTGAAGCCAAGCTTTCGAAGAGCAACGGCGGTAAAGCTGCCAATGCCCCCGAGTCCGACGCAGGTTACCGGGTAAACGAGATGGTCGGGGTTTATGATGTCCAGTTGTCTCAAGAAGTTGCTCACAGAAAACTCCTTCCCATCCGGCTCTTAAGCTCGCACATCCATTCTTCTTCCTGCCCCGGCGTTACGGCGGGTAAGGAGATGAAGATGGGAAGCGCGATGCTCAATGGAATCGGTTCGAAGACGTCGAGCCGCGCGTACCAGTCACATGCCCGGTTTCCCACGAAGGAAATCATCCAGTCGCACGCGTACGCCGTCCGAATCGTATTGACATCTTCCGGCGAGAAGTACGCCGGGAGATCACCGTGGGAATGAATCTGGAGCCGAAGCTTTTCGATGTCCTTACCCGCTTTCTCCAGTTCATCCAGAAGCGCGGGGAAAGCGTTCTGGTCGATTTCCGTGTATGCGGCTCCTGACGAGTGCTTCGGCACGACGAGGTCTCTCACGACGAATGAATTATCGTGTGTCTCGACAAACCCAAGCACCTGAAATTCCTTGTCCGTCGAGCGGAAGTAGCACTCGAGGCGCAGGAATACGTCAAGTTCTAGGACAAGCCGCGGGGGAGGGGCAACAGCTTCGCCCTCGTTGGTGATCAACGTAGGTTTCTCTTGTGAACCGACGAGGACCATGTGGTTTTTCGCTATCACGGTGGTTTCTCCTTTTTTCTACGGCGATTGGAATGCTTGAAGCATCAGACCGATTGCTTCTGAAATCCGGTATTCGCGCAGTAGGTCACTGATGAGGCCGTACGCGTTGCCGAAACAGAAATTGCCGTTCGCTCCGCCTCCAACGGGGTGTGCCCGTCCGCTGCGATGAGCAAGGTAAACTCGCCTGCTCATGGATTCGAGAGCGATCTCGATCCGGAATGGTCCAACGTTGCCATGAGGACACGTGAGTTTTCGCGTATAGACGGCGAGAACGTGGTTCTCTATGTTGACCGCGAGGGTGGAGTTCATGACCTCGATTGCCACTATCAACGGGTGTTGAAGAAGCAAGTCGAACTCACGCCCAATTCTCTCGTTAAGCTCCGGGATGCTCCTTAAGCGTTCGAGCTTCGCCTTCCGGTCAAAGTATTCCCGCTGGTCTTCGGCAAGTTTTCTGTTTCTTGATTGAAGAGAATCAAGAAGCCGCTGGAGCGCATCTCCTTCAACATGTTTCATTGCGTCGAGGCGCTCTTTACTGAAGAAATCAGTCCACCGTTTACGGTGGGTTTCGCGTTCCGCTCGTATTTCTTCGCACTGTTGCGAGTATGGCCGCGGGAGATCATAGCGTTCTTTCCAGTCACTTTTTCGGTGGCGAAAGATGAACCAGACTTCCCGTCCGATGACGATTGCGGCGAGCACTGCGGAGCCGGGGTAGGTGAGTGCAAGGTAAAGATAGAACCACCATCGTTTGACCGGCAGGGAAAAGACGTGCGGTTCGAAAGCCCACGGAAAGAGGAGAAAAAGCGGGCTCCACTGGATGGCAAGCATGAGTATGCTGAGTGTGCGAAGCGGTTTCAAAATGACGAGATTCTTCTTTTCATCCTCGAGTGCTACGAGCTCCGGAACTCTCTCTGGTTGTGTGAGGAGAACGTAGGCTACGTCCGGATCACTTTTCATGAGAGTTGCGAACTTGTTGTACTCGGGCTCGCGCATGAACTTAGCGAGAGCACGGAAACGCTCGGCAACCCCGCTGTCGCTCGAGAGAAAAAGTTCATTGAGGTTGTGAACGAATGCTGGGCGGTCCGCGCGCGTTTGCGGTTGGTATGTTCCGTCTGCCAGACACATCGGTAGGTTCTCAAACAGGGAGAATCGTTCGTAGAGCGCGACACGTTCTTTGGCAGAGGAATGTGCGTTGATGTACGAATATGACTGGCGGGCGGCATCTCCCACCAAAAGAAGCAAGGCGAGGATCGCCGGCCAGATAACGGTCCGGAGGAAGCTTCGAAACAACATATCAGCACCCCTTTCTATTGAGACGAGCCATGAATTTCGAAGAGCGTTCACGCTTTGATACCATAAAAATTTTGTTTTGTCCACCTATTCTTTATTTGATTCTTACTAAAAAATTGGCATACTACACTTAAAATATGACGGAGATTTCCATAAAAGCAGAGGAGCTGTTCCGTATAGGTTCGTGGCCGGTCACGAACTCTTTATTATTGGCGCTTGTGTCGCTTGTTGTTTTGGCGGTTACAGCTTTTGCGCTCCACAGAAAGCTCGCGCTAATACCGGGAAAGTTGCAAGGCATTTTTGAAATGTTTGCAGATGAAATGCTGGGGCTTATGGATTCGGTGCTTGGTGGCCGCGCGATGAGTGAAAAATACTTTCCGCTTATTGCATCGGTTTTTACTTTTATATTGATATCAAATTGGCTCGGGCTTTTGCCGGTGGTCGGATCGGTCGGCATTCGTGAAGACCATTCATTTATACCGCTTTTTCGCGCGCCAGCGGCAGATCTCAATTTTACCGTAGTGCTTGCAATTGTGTCGGTTTTTGCCGTGCAAATTCTAGGTGTTGTAGCTGTAGGCGCAGGCAAGCATTTTTCCAAATACTTCACGCTCAAAAATCCCATTTTGACTTTTGCTGGGTTACTTGAATTTATCGCGGAATTTGTTAAAATTATCTCGTTCTCGTTTCGGCTTTTCGGGAACGTGTTTGCGGGCGAGGTCCTGCTTATTATCATAGGGTTTTTGGTTCCGTACATACTGCCACTGCCATTTTTGTTTTTGGAAGTGTTTGTGGGGTTTGTGCAGGCGCTGATATTCGCGATGTTAACACTTGTGTTTGTCGCGATGGCAGTGCGGGAACACGAAGCGCATTAAAAATGGTCGATGTTTGTTTATAGTTATTAGTTTATAGTTTGTAGTTTATGGATGCAGAAACAGCAAAATCACTTTCAATTGCCGCTATCATGGCAGTGGGAACAATTGCTCCCGCAATTTCAATCGGCTGGATTGGTTCAAAGGGCGCTGACGCAATCGGGCGAAATCCGGAGGGCGCGTCAAAAATCCAGACCGCGATGATTCTTGCGATCGCATTTGCCGAAGCAATCGCAATCTACGCGCTTGTGGTCGCGCTCGTGCTTAAATTCGTAGAATAAAGGAAATATATGGGCGAGCTTTTCGGCCAGCTGGGAATCAACTGGAAGCTTCTGCTATCGCAGGGAGTGAACTTTTTTATTGTGCTTGGTGTTTTGACATTTTTTGTCTGGCGGCCGCTTTTGGCTGTGATGCAAAAACGCCGCGAAAAAATCGAGCAGGGTCTCGAAGATGCAAAAAGCGCGCACAGTGAGCTTGAGCGGGCTGATGAAATGGTTGCCGGCCGCATAACGGAAGCGGATCGCGATGCGGTTGCTATCATACAAAAAGCGGAAAAAACTGCGCAGGAAAAATCGGCCGGTATCGTAAAAACAGCCGAACAAAAAGCAGAAGAAGTTATGCTCGAAGCCAAACGCGTTGCCGAACAGCGCGAGCAGGAAGAATTCAAGAGATTTGCCGCAGGTGCGGGGTCGCTCTTGCGCCAAGCGCTTGCAAAAGCAGTTGCCGAAGACCCGCAAAAAATTGACGAGAAGTTGGTAGGTGATGCAGTAGCATTTATCAAAAAACGCCACGTATCATGAAATACACTCCGGAAATTTATGCGCGCGCCGTGCGCGAAGCAATTGATGAGGCGCCAGTAGGCGAGCGCGACAAAGTTTTCAAACGCTTTGTACAAGCTGTCGCGCGCAAAGGGGACGCGCGCAAATTGCCGGCTGTTGTGAGAGAGCTCGAACGAAGCGATGTGCACGCAAAAGGTGGTCGCATGGTAACAATCGAGTTCGCGCGCACACTTGGACATGAAACGTCCGAGTTTAAAAGTTTTTTAAAACCGGAGGATCATCTCGAAAATCGCGTCAACCCTGATCTTGTCGCAGGTGTGCGAATTACAATTGATGAAGAACGCGAACTCGATTTTTCACTCGCACGCCGGCTCAACAAAATGTTTCGATAATATATGCACTACGATCTTGTAGAAAAACTAAAAAAAGAAATTGCGGGGTTTCGCGATGAGCCGGCGCTTGAAGCGGTTGGCACTGTAGTTGAAACAGGCGACGGGATTGCAAAAATTTCTGGTCTCTCTCGCGCGCAGTCGCAGGAACTTTTGAAAATTGAAACGGCATCCTCCGAAGTCTTTGCGCTCGCGTTTAATCTTGAGGAGCATTTTATAGGCGCCGTTATTTTGGGCGTCGCAGAAGCTATAAAAATCGGCGATCGTGTACGAGGCACGGGCAACGTGCTCTCTATTCCTGTTGGCAAAGAGCTTTTGGGTAGAGTAGTTGATCCGCTTGGCGAGCCGCTCGACGGCAAAGGAGCTATTTTCAAAGATAATGGAGAAGCCGAGCGTTATCCGCTCGAGAAAAAAGCGCCGTCGGTTGTCGCGCGTGAATCGGTAAATACGCCTCTTCACACGGGTATCAAGGCGATTGACGCGATGATCCCGATCGGTAGAGGTCAGCGCGAGCTAATTATTGGTGACCGCCAAACCGGCAAAACCTCAATCGCGCTCGATACGATTTTGAATCAAAAAAATGAAGAGAACCGCCCGATTTGTATTTATGTTGCAATTGGGCAAAAGCAATCAAAAGTTGCGCGCATTGCAAAAATTTTGGAAGAGCAGGGCGCGTTGAAATATACGATTATTGTTTCTGCTTCTGCGTCTTCACCAGCTTCACTTCAATATCTTGCGCCGTCAGCCGGATGCGCGATCGGCGAATATTTTATGGATCATGGCAAAGACGCGCTTGTGATCTACGATGACCTTTCAAAACATGCCGACGCGTATCGAGAGCTCTCGCTTTTGTTGCGAAGGCCGCCGGGTCGTGAAGCGTATCCGGGTGATATTTTTTATCTTCATTCGCGCTTGCTCGAGCGTGCCGCAAAACTCAATAAAGAAAACGGCGGCGGATCGCTCACGGCACTTCCTATTATAGAAACAAAACTCGGCGATATTTCGGCGTATATTCCTACAAACGTGATTTCGATTACCGACGGGCAGATTTATCTCGAGTCAAATCTTTTTTATAAAGGCGTGAGGCCCGCGCTCAATGTGGGGCTTTCAGTTTCGCGTGTAGGATCTGCCGCACAAACAAAAGCAATTAAAAAAGTAGCGGGCCGCTTGCGCCTTGAGCTTGCGCAGTTTCGCGAGCTTGAAGCATTCGTGCAGTTTGCAAGCGACCTTGATGACGCGACAAAACAAAAAATCCATCGCGGCCAGATTTTGACTGAAGTTTTGAAACAGGCCGATCTCGTGCCGTTACGATTTACAGATGAAGCAGTGATTTTGTATGTGGCACTTGCAGGTTACTTGGATGATGTTCCGACACAACGCATAAAAGACTTTGAGCGCGAACTTTTAGATTATATTGAAAAGATGTATGATGACGCAATTTTCGGCGCGATTAGCAAGTCTCGAACGCTCGATGATGCAACAGAAGCAACTTTGAAAAAAGCGGTCGAAGAATTCAAAAGAATTTTTAATAACGGACATCGCACGTCCTCTTGGACGTCCGATGTCCAAAACTAAAGTATGGAATCTTTACAAGGGCTTAAATCGCGTCTCGGCGCAGTAAAAAATGTGGGGACCATCACGAAAGCGATGGAAGTGGTTTCAGCGACCAAAATGCGAAAGTCACAGGAAGTGGCGCTCCGCACGCGACCCTATGCAATAGAAGCGCTTGATATGCTGCGAAAGATTACAAAGCACGTTGCAAACGGCGATAACGGACGTCGTACGTCCCCTTGGACGTCGTCCGACGTCCAAAAAAGCAAAAAAACTCTTCTCGTGCTTGTCGCATCCGACCGCGGACTTGCAGGATCATTCAACGCGCAGGTTCTGCGCGCAGCTGACGCTCACTTGGCAACCGGGTTGCCAAGTGGCAACCCGGTTGCCGCTATTTCCGTACTTGCGATCGGCAAGAAAGCACAGCGTTGGGCGCTCAAAAATAATCTTGAAATTGCGGGCGAGTTTAGCGGATTTGATGATGTTGTGGATTTTGATGAAGTATTGCATGTGGCAAATACAGTGCTTGAAGGATTTGAAGCTGGCCAGTGGGATCGAGTGGTCACAATCTCAACTCATTTTCGCACGGCGCTCAAACAGGAAGTTTTAATGCGCGAAATTTTGCCGACCAATCCCGAAAAAATTGAAGAAACAATCGACGAGCTTGTGCCTGAACGCGGGCGTTATGCAAACTTGGAGGTTCCACCTCCAAGTAAAGATCTGGACGTCGCACGTCCTCTTGGACGTCCGACGTCTAAAGCCGACGAAGTTGCATACTTGCTTGAGCCGTCTGCCGAAGCTATTATCGACGAGCTTGTGCCTTATTTGATCCGTATGCAGATGTATCATTTAATACTTGAGGCGAATGCTTCGGAGCACTCGGCGCGCCGCGTAGCAATGAAAACCGCGTGTGACAATGCCGATGAACTCGCAGAAAATCTTACGCTTTTTTATAATAAAGCGAGACAAGCGGCAATCACAAAAGAAATTATCGAAATTAGCGGCACACAAAACGCGCTGGAAGCAGCATAAACATATGGCATTAGCAACAGGAAAAATTATACAAGTGATTGGGCCGGTGGTGGATGTGGAGTTTCCGGAGGGAGTGAAACTGCCCAAGCTTTTGAACGCGCTTGAGATTGACACTCCCGGTGTGTCAATCGTCGCCGAGGTTGCGCGGCATTTGGAGCCAGGGCGCGTGCGTGCGGTGGCACTATCAAGCACCGATGGTCTCATGCGCGGCACACTAGTGAAAGATACAGGCGCTCCGATCTCCGTGCCAGTGGGCGCAGAAACGCTCGGAAACCTTTTTGATGTATTGGGAAATCCGCTTGAGCAGAAAAAAAACGCGGTTAAATTCGACAAGCGTTGGCCAATCCACAGGCCAGCTCCGCGACTAGAAGATCAGTCAACCAAAACCGAAGTCTTTGAAACAGGCATCAAGGTTATTGACTTGCTCGCCCCGTTTATCAAGGGCGGCAAGGTGGGACTTTTTGGCGGCGCTGGAGTAGGCAAGACCGTGTTGCTCATGGAGCTTATTCGCAACGTTGCCGAAGAATCTGGCGGGTATTCTGTGTTTGCGGGAGTAGGCGAGCGCACGCGCGAAGGAAATGATCTTTATAAAGAAATGCAGGAATCCGGTGTGATTGATAAGACCGCACTAGTGTTTGGTCAAATGAATGAAGTGCCGGGCGCGCGTTTGCGTGTAGCGCTTACAGCACTCACAATGGCAGAATATTTTAGAGACGAAGAGCGCCGAGATATGCTTTTGTTTATTGATAATATTTTTCGTTTTTCGCAAGCTGGCTCCGAAGTTTCAACTTTGCTTGGGCGTTTGCCGTCAGCTGTTGGATACCAGCCCACACTTGCATCCGAGATGGGCGCGCTTCAGGAGCGCATTACATCAACTAAAAACGGCTCGATTACGTCTGTACAAGCAATCTATGTGCCAGCGGACGATATTACCGACCCCGCGCCTGCCGCGTCATTCGCGCATCTTGATTCAACTATTGTGCTTTCGCGCGCGCTCACAGAAATAGGTATTTATCCGGCAGTTGACCCGCTTGCGTCATCGTCAAGCGCGCTTGATCCGAAACTTGTAGGAGAAGAACATTATCAAACGGCGCGGCGCGTGCAGCAAATTTTGCAAAGATACAAAGAGCTTCAAGACATCATTGCAATTCTCGGGCTTGAAGAACTTTCCGATGAAGATCGTCTCGTTGTTTCTCGCGCGCGCAAAGTGCAGAGATTTTTGTCACAACCGTTTTTCGTTGGCGAAGCATTCACTGGCAGAGCCGGCAAATTTGTAACGCTTGCCAAAACAATAGAGAGTTTCAAAGCTATTATTGAAGGCAAATACGACGCCAAGCCCGAAGATTTCTTTTATATGAAAGGCGCGCTCGACGATTTGGAGGTTGAACCTCCAAAAAAATAATATGCTCTGCAAAATTTTATCACCAAAAGGAATTGAGTTTGAAGGCGAGGCGAAGTCGTTTAATGTAAAAACGCGCGTGGGTGAGATTACGATTCTCGATCATCACCATCCGCTCATGACGATTTTGGAGCGGGGGAGCGGCATCATCGAAACCGCAAGCGGCGAGCACCGAGAAATTCCAATCCAATCCGGCTTTCTCGAAGTAAGCCCAGCAAACAAGTTTACGGTGCTTGTGCAGTAAATGATTTGACCTTACGCTCACGCAAGAGTAGATATTAAAGTAGAGGCCTCGATAAGATGGAGGTGAAAAATGCTTGATAAGATAATTGAAGTTATCACGGGGGGTTTCGTTCTTTGCATGGTCGGTCTCTTGCTTCTGCCCGATGCGATCAGCGTCTGGCGCTACTACCGCGCACACTAAAGGTCTCTTCGGGCTTTTTTCTTTTTTTTTTAAATTTTGTTAAAGTGTCTAGCATGAACACTATTTTTTCTTTCCAATCAAACAAAACTCATTACACGGCCGACGCGTGCATCGTGTGGTGCTTTGATGATCGGTTTTCAAAGTTGCTTGATGAATATATAAAACAGCAAAATTTTGCCCATGTTGATCTGGTAAAAATTGCTGGCGGCGCAAAAGATCTTGCAAGCCCCGAAAATGAGCCCGCACGCGCATATCTTCTCGATCAAATCGCAAAGTCAATCAAACTGCACCATACTAAAGAAATTATTCTTATGGCGCACTCCGAATGCGGCGCGTATGGTGGGTCAACCGATGTGGATTTTTATACAAACGAATTACAAAGGGCACGCGAGAGCGTGCAAAAGCAATTTCCTGATATCACGGTTGAATGTATTTATGCTGACTTTGAATTGTTACAACACGTATAAAAAAATAAAAACCCGCATCTTTTCAAGATCCGGGCCCACACGCGTTGGGTTGTTGCCGTGTTATCTGAAGAGCGTCGAAAGCAGTTCTTGTGTTTCGCGGTCTGCCGCGACTTTTCCCGAACGGAGCTTGAGGAAGCGCGTCCAGTTTGCGGCGTCGGTGTGATAGCTGCGCCGGCGAATGCGCCTCCACCACTCATTTTTTCCGTAGTCAACCTGCGTGATGCAGGCGACCTCGATCGTTGGAACCAACTCGTTCGGATTTGGGACGCTCGAAGCCCTCGCGAGGTCGGTTGTCTTTTGCTCTCGAAGTCTTTCGTATTCTCTAAGGATGTTTTTCCGCACCTCCATGAGATCTTTCGTTGCCTGTTCGAGACCGACCTCATGTTTTTTCGCCTTGCCGCATTCGCAGTGGCCGAGCAAGACGATGGTGTAGATGTGCCTTAGGGCGATCGCTTCGATGATTTCGTCACGGAAGGTAAAATGCTCGGCGCGCCCCATTTTGTTCATCGGCGAGTCTGCCACGAGGCGGTATGGCCCTCCGTGCCACGCGAAGATATGGATTCGCGGGTGGATCCGAAGGTATGCCCAGCAAAGAACCATGATGAGTCGCTTGAACCACGAGAACACTCGGCCAACGAGGTTGTGACGGCTCGCGTACAGACCAGCGACGAAGAAGAGCGAGTCGAATGCGCGGTCGCAGTCGGAGCACATGACTACAATCAAGCCGTTGTCGGTGTTCAACTTCTCGCGGTGTACGTCCCCGAACACATTGATCTTTGGATGGCGCAAGACGCGGATAAGCTGGAGCGTCTCGGGTGATAACCGGTGGTGTATCTGTGGCGGAATTACATCCTGTAACTCTTTCTTGAGCTTTTCTTTCACTGTTGGCATTACCCCCTCCTCATCTGCTCTCGGGTTTCTCGAAACGACTAGAACCCCTTTAAGGGTTTCAGCGTTCATCCAAGAAACATTAAACCATGTAACCGTGCGGATATCAAGCGCTTGTTATTGTCTCCGAATAACAACAGTGACAGCGATATCAAGATTTCCGCTTTCTCCCAAGCGTATTCCCTCGGGAAGCGAGAGCAGTCCTGATCTTGAAATAGTGGAGGTAAGGCCGGTTATGTCAATCGGGTTGAGAGAAACTGACGCTGGCACTTCGCGTGATTCAGGTATCAAAAGCGAAACGGTTCGCGGTTGGATAATGATATTTTCTACCCTATAGCCGCGCGCCACTGATCCTTGAGTAACCGCACGAAGCGGCACGTTGTGTTTCTGGTAATGGCCTACAGTGATTTCTATTTCTGTTGGGTTGATGTCAATTACTGAAAATGCAAATGGTCTTCGAACCATTGATTCAGTTATGGGAATGCGTGTCTGTCCTGAAGCAAAGCGTGACGCGTCTATTGATATCTGAAGCGAGCTTTGGTCGAGTTGTTCAAATGTTTGCCCGCGGCTCCCCAACGTTACGGCAACTGTTTTTGGTTTCGATTCTCTTATCACAAGATCTTGCGGAAGGTCGCGGTAGGTTATTGGTATCTCAAAATCCCTTTGGACAGTTCCTGCCTGGAATACAAGAAAAAACCACAAGAGAACGGCAATGCCGATGGCGATAATTTTTTCAATGAGATTTTGCGCTATGATTCTCTGCCAGAGCGTATACGAATTTTGCGGATGTTTTTCATGATAGAAATCGCCAAGGACGCGCGCGAGTTCGTGCGCCGTCGAAATTTTTGTCATTGTGTCTTTTTGCGCGATTGAGATAGTTCCTCTCTCTTCTGAAACAACAAGTGCAAGCGCGTCCGAGCGTTCTGCGATCCCAAGGGCGGCGGAATGTCGCGTGCCCGATTTCTCGATTTGGTCAAGATTTTGAGATAGAGGCAATTGTGCGCCGATGCTTACGATGCGGTTTTTCGTGATGATCATCGCGCCGTCATGACCGGGAGAATGTGGATCAAATACACTTTCAACAAGTTCTTGTGAGATAATGCCGTCTAAAATCACACCGCCACTGATATGGCGTTCAATATTTTCGTTTCCGGTAAAAACGATGATGGCACCAACACTGTGGCGCGCGAGATTAACCACCGCTTGAACGATTGGTTCGATTATCAAACTTTCGGCAAGGCCCCGGCCCATGTGTTTCTGGCGAGTGCCCCAAACAGTAATGATGTCAAAAAATCTTCGCACTTCTTCCTGAAAGATGATGATGAGGACGAGAAAAAAAACGCCGAAAAATGACTGTAAAACAACGGACGTAAGCGTCAAGTGAAATAATTGCGATATTCCATAAAGCACTACGATAATGCTGATTCCGGCAAGAATGGTAAGTGAACGCGTCCGTTTAAAAAGGATAAGCGCGGAATAAATAAAGATAGCAATTATTGCAACATCGAAGAAATCTGACAGGAAAAAACTTTCGGTCAGTGTACGAAAGGACGAGAAATCTATCGAGGTAAAAGAAGGAAACATATAAAAGGGTGAAAATTATTATATCACAGAATACAATCTCTTTCAATTTATTTATAACTATGCTATACTGCGTGTATGAAGTTGATCAAAGTAACTTTTGAGGAGGCAGTGCCGCATGCTTTGGATATTGCAATTGTTTCTGTCTCGGACAAAAAAGAAAACGAGGTTATAAAACTCGCAACAGGACAGAAATCCTTGTCTGTAGGTGCGGGAGATCTTGAGAAAGTAAACCGCCGAAAGCTTATTATACTTTTCCGAAAAATTATTTTTCTTGCGAAGGCGCATAAAATCAAAAAGCTTGCGGTGCGCTTTCCAGATTTTGATTTTCCAAATATTGATGATTCAAAGCAAGATCTTGCAGAGCTCGCCGCGATCAGTTTTGAAATGGCGAATTTTGAATTCGTGAAATACAAATCGAAACCTGAAGACGGATGGGACTTTGTCGAAGAAATAATCATCGTTACAGGTTTTCGCGATAAATCTATCCAAGAGGGTATTCGCGTCGGCCAGATTATCGGGCAAGAAGTCAATCGGTGCCGCGAGCTTGCGAATACGCCGGGCGGCGAGATGACTCCCGTTCTTCTTGCCGCTGCGGCAAAAAATGCGGTGAAAGGCACAAAAGTACAAGTCTCTGTCCTCGGTAAGAAAGAGCTTCGCCGCCTTAAGATGGGAGGTATTCTTGGTGTTGCGCAGGGATCGCAGGAGATTCCCCAGTTTATTATTATGGAATATCACGGCGCGAAGCCGGCAGACAAACCTGTTGTGCTTATCGGCAAGGGTGTCACCTTTGATACGGGTGGGCTCAACTTAAAGCCGTCTGATTATATTTACGAGATGCACATGGATATGTCGGGTGGCGCGGCTGTAATTCATGCTCTTGTTCTTGCTTCCCGCCTCGGAATTCAGAAAAATATTATCGGTTTGATACCAGCGGTTGAGAATATGCCCTCTGGTTCAAGCTATCGGCCCGGTGACATGCTTCGTACAATGAGCGGGAAAACAATTGAAGTGCTCAACACCGATGCCGAGGGGCGCATTATTCTTGCCGATGCCCTTGAATATTCAAAGCGTTACAAGCCGCAGCTTATTGTGGATGTGGCGACGCTAACCGGAGCCGCAGCAAGCGCCCTTGGTCAGCACGCGTCCGCAATTCTTACCGATGACCCGAATCTCGAAAAAATGATGCGGGAACTTGGTGAGGAGTCGGGCGATTATGTTTGGCCCCTGCCGCTGTGGGAAGAATATGAGGCTGAAGTAAAGGGAACATTCGGTGATATTGCGAACGTGGGAAAAACAAAATATGGCGGCACAATCACCGGCGGAATATTTTTGTGGCAATTTATTAAGGGATACCCATGGGTTCATATAGATATGGTTCCGCGGATGACTGCAGTGGAGGGCGAGTATCTTGCCAAAGGCGCCGCGGGCGCTCCGGTTCGTCTTCTCATTAAGCTCCTTGAGCGTGTCTAAATCTAAAACCTTTCGCGATCGCATTTTTGGTGTGGTGCGCCGGATCCCCCGCGGGCAAAAATACAAAAACTAAAACACAAAGAATATGCCATACGCGCTTCGTACAAGGTTTAAAAAAGAGATCGTCACCGAATTTTTGCCCCCGCGCGGCAGGGATACTGGCAAGGTGATTATTTTCTGCTCGGGGATGCCAAGCGTGCCCGCCAAGCGCGAGTTCCTTGAATTTTACTCTAAAAAAGGTTTTTGGACGTTCGCCCCGCGCTATCGCGGCACGTGGGAATCGGGAGGTAAATTTCTTGCACGCTCGCCGCACGAAGATATTTTAGATATCATTGATGAACTTCCGAGGGGTTTTATCAGCTTTTTCGACGGGAAACGGTATCGTGTAAAACCAAAAAGACTCTATATCTTTGGCTCGAGTTTCGGTGGGCCAGCGGCACTCTTGTGCTCGCGCGATCCGCGTGTGACAAAAATTGTTGCGGCATCTGGCGTCATTGAGTGGCGCGCACAACAAAAGACAAAAGAAACGCAGCCGCGGCTTGAAAAATTTACTCGCAATGCCTTTGGTGAGGCATATCGTTTTCGTTCGAGCGATTGGAAAAAACAAGGCCGCGGCAATTTTTACAACCCCGCGTCATACGCAAAAGAGATAGAGGGCAAGAAAGTTTTACTCTTTCATGCGCAGGATGACGATGTAGTTCCATGGCAGCCGACGCAAAAGTTTGCCAAAGCAACAGGCGCAAGACTTGTTCTTTATAAACGTGGTGGGCATCATGTTGCGCGTTTTACGAAACCTATAATATATCGCCACGTTAGAAAATTTTTAGCTGAATAAGAAAATCCCCCGAGGTTGGTTAAAACCGGGGGGTTGCCGGGCGTTGGTTACCTCGGTCTAGTCGTATCCTGTGGTGATAAGCCGCGCGAGCGCTATCGCTAAGCCGGTGACGATAACACCAAGCATCGCGAGGCGTATCCACGGCGATCCTTTCTCTTCGTAGGGCATCGTACCTCCCTCTGTCGAAATTACTAACCCACTTCAGAAAATCTTTTTTTTGAAGGTTTGTCAAACTATTTGTCTTTCGGGCGCGAGCCCCGTATGATAGTAAAATGGTTCATCTTAAAGAAGGCGCGAAAGCGCCGGCGTTCACATTGCCCGATCAAACAGGTAAAAAACATTCGCTCAAAGATTACAAAGGCAAGTGGGTGTTATTGTATTTTTATCCGAAAGACGATACGCCGGGATGTACAACCGAGGCGTACACAATTCGTGATAGTTACTCGGGTTTTCAAAAATCAAAAATCGTTGTGCTCGGTGTCTCTGTTGATTCTGTAAAAAGCCACGAAAAATTTGCCAAGAAATATGAGTTACCGTTTACGCTTCTCTCCGATGAAGACAAAAAAGTTGTAAAAGCATACGGCGTGTGGGGAAAGAAAAAATTTATGGGAAGAGAATATATGGGCACGAATCGCACGTCATTTTTGATTGATCGGAATGGAAAAATTTCAAAAATATACGAGCAGGTAAAACCCGCGCTCCACGCAGGTGAAGTTCTCGATGACATACAAACGAAGAAGTAATATTTTTGACCCTGCTGCAGCGGGGGCGTTTCGGCTGTCGCGCTCAAAGATAGAAAACTTTATGCGCTGCGCGCGCTGTTTTTATCTTGATCGGCGACTTGGCGTGGGGGAGCCGGAAGGGTACCCATTTAATCTTAACTCGGCGGTTGACCATTTGCTCAAAAAAGAGTTTGACATTCACCGCGCAAAAGGTGACGCGCATCCGCTGATGGCGCACTACAAAATTGATGCCGTGCCGTTCGCGCACGAGGAACTTGACCGCTGGCGCGAGAATTTTGTCGGCGCGCAGTTTTTGCATAAACCAACAAATTTGCTTATCACTGGCGCGATTGATGATGTATGGATAAATCCGAAAGATGAACTGCACATTGTGGATTACAAGGCGACCGCAAAAGACAGCGAAGTAAATCTTGATGCCGAGTGGCAGATTGGCTACAAGCGCCAGATGGAAATATATCAGTGGCTCTTTCGCAAGAATAATTTTAAAGTTTCTAGTATCGGATATTTTGTCTATGCAAATGGCAAGCGCGACCGCGAAGCATTTGACGGCAAGCTCGAGTTTGATGTAAAGATTATTCCTTATACGGGAGACGATTCGTGGGTTGAGCCCGCACTCAAAGATATAAAAAAATTGCTCACAAGCGATTCTTTGCCGCCTTCAGGCGTCGATTGCGAATTTTGCGCGTACCGCGAGTCGGCCGATAAGGCGCTTGCACAATTCAAGAAACAAGAAAAACTTTTTTAGTTTTCTGCTGAACAAATATTCTCATTCGTGCTAGCATGATTGTCAGATTGGGCTGGATGTTCTGGCTCAACGTTCTTACGAAGGGAGAATAAGGCAATGGAACAGCGGAACTTTCGGGGGCTACTGGAGGCCAAGTGGGCCGAGGGCAAGTTTCTCTGTGTCGGGCTCGATCCCTTGATGGAGAAATTGCCGGAAGAATTCCAGCCGCAGGGCACCAGGCATTTACCCTTAATAACGCCGGGAACGCAGTTCAAGAAGTTCTGTCAAGATCGGGTTCGCAAGACTGCTCACGTCGCTGCGGCCTACAAGCTAAACATCGCGTTCTTCGAGGCGGAGGGCATAGAGGGGATAGGAGCACTCGGGGAAATCATTCGATTCATCCACGAGTGCGTGCCAGAAACGCCAGCCATTCTCGATGCAAAGCGGGGTGACATCGGCGACAGCAACAAGGCCTACGCAAAAGCGATTTTCGCGGCGAACGATGCGGATGCGGTAACAGTGCATCCGTATTTCGGTGAGGAGGCGCTTCGCCCGTTCCTCGATCGGGAGGATAAGGGCATCATCGTTCTCTGCCGCACAACGAATCCCGGCGCGCGCGAATTCCAGGATCTCCACACACTTACGCTCGATCCGCGTGCCAAGCCGGATGAAGTTTCGGCGGATGAGTGGCTCAAGGTTCTCTGCGACGATTCCATGCAGCTCTATGAGCGCGTCGCCTTCAACGTGGCAACGAAGTGGAAGCACAGTGGGAACTGTCTCTTGGTCGTGGGAGCAACCTATCCCGTCGAAGCCAAGAAGGTTCGAGCGCGTGTCGGCGATGTGCCGTTCCTCATCCCGGGTATTGGGAAGCAACAGGGTGATCTCGAGGCGACTGTCATGGTGAGTCAAGATGGTCGTGGATTCGGAATGCTCATCAACTTGTCGAGCGGGATCATCTACGCAGACGATCCACGTAGTGAAGCGGAGAAGTACCACAACTTGATCAACCGGTACCGATCCGTGTCCGTTTGAGACAGACAAGGAAGGGGGAAATAAAAGATGGAATTTTCGCTCAGTCTCGATGGTGTCACGGTCACTAGCGACGATCATCTCGAAACGCTTCGTCGGTGTGGTGGGTACTACACCTGCCCCAAGGCCGAAGGTCGCCGGTTCGGCCCGCTCGTCGGCTACGCAGGTCGATACGACGCGTCTGACGGCAGCAAGAAGCAGTGGGTGGGTGAGGTCTACGCAAACTTCGCAATGGCTGAGGAATACCCCCATGTGCTTTTCCACTACGCTCGGCGTCTAAAGTCACTACTCTTGCCATATATCGGCGACGTCGATGTGTTTTGCGGAGCACCTATCGGGGGTTACGACATCACCAAGATGCTCGGCCTCGTGTGCGGGCGCCGGGCAGTCAAGGCCGAGAAGGAGGTAACAGCCCTCAAGACCGAGACAAGTCGAGAGCAGTCGCGCCTCGTCTTCGCTCGCCATGCGATCACGTTGGGGCTTCGCTACGCAATTGTCGAGGATGTTTGCCACAACTTCTCGACGACGGCGGAGCTCGTCAAGCTCATCGAGAGTGACGGTGGAATCGTTTCGGTGATCGTCTGTCTGCTTAACAGGTCGCTCACCGTCCGAAAGCGATTCACGATCGCTCCGGGCGATTCCAGCTATCCTGTCGTCAGTCTTGTCGATGTTCCTATTCCCGAGTACCGCCAAGACGACCCAGCCGTTGCGGATGATGTTGCTGCAGGCAATGTCGTTCTGAAGCCGAAAAACGAATGGCCTCGCCTCATGGAGGCGATGGCTCGTAATCGCGCCGAGTTCCTCCTCGCAAGGCAACGGAACCCGTTGGCGGGATTGCAGTTCAAGGGCGTGTGAGAGAACTCCGCGCTCTTTTCTTTTAGAAATTTCTCAACTACTATGGAAAGAATGAATGAGATGCAAGCAGGTGAATCGAGCAAAAAAGAACGCAGAGAGCAAAAGCGCGAAGATCGTGAGAAAGAGCTTGCTAAAGCAGCTCGCACTCGTGCTTTGTTGCGCATACTTCCGTGGGCAGTGCTTGCGCTTGTTGTGGCCGCCTTGGCATTTGGATTATGGAAATTTTATCGCGCGGCCAGCCGCGTTTCAGAGTCGCTTGGGCCTGATTTTTCGCGCGCCGCGGATGATGAGGGTGCGGCTCACATCTCTGAAGGGACGCGTGTTGAGTACAAAACAAATCCACCTACATCGGGTAACCATTGGTCGGACTCCGTAGGCGATGGCGTTTATGAAATACCACAACCGGACGAAGGGCTTGTGCATGCACTTGAGCACGGACGCGTGTGGATTTCATATAAACCGGATATCTCGGCCGAAGTTATTGAGCGGCTTGAGGAGATCGGCCGTTCTCGTATTCGGACTGTGGTGACGCCGCGCCCTCAAAACGAAACAGATATTGCGATTGCCGCATGGACACGGTTTGACGCTTTTAATCTGGGCGAGGGCGGGACGCTAGACGAAAAGCGCATTCTCGATTTTATAACACGCTTTGATAACACTGGTCCTGAAAAAAACGTTCCTGCGCAGGGAGGAAGAACATATACAGAACCATGGTACAAGAATTAACCTCTCCTCCCGCTCGGGAGTATTGGGTTTACCATAATGTAACATCTTTTCTTGCGAGCATTGTTTTCGCGTACGCTCTTTTTCAGACAAATATTTTTCGTGAATTTCTCTCGTCGCTCGGCGCCTATGGATATCTGGGGTCTTTCCTGACAGGAATTTTTTTTGTCAGCTCGTTTACCGTAGTTCCGGCAACCGCGGCGCTGATTCTTTTTTCTGAAAACCTTGATTTTCTATTGGTGGGAATTTTTGCGGGCGCTGGGGCAACGATTGGCGATTTCTTTGTTTTTCGTTTCGTCGAAGACGGTTTAGGAAAAGATCTTAGGCAGCTTTTCACACGGGTGGGGAACGGTCGGGTCCTCCGTATTTTTCAGTCAAAGTTTTTTGGAATTTTAACTCCTGTTATCGGGGCGCTTATTATTGCTTCGCCCTTGCCGGATGAACTTGGCGTTGGGCTTTTGGGCATCTCGCGCATGGATTGGCGGGTGTTTCTCGTACTTTCTTTTGTACTCAATAGTGTTGGTATTGCAGCGTTTCTTGGTGTGGTGGGGATCGTTTCTTGACAAAAACCCCTGCGTGGAGTACTCTTTACAGTACCAAGAAATTAGGCAGAATGCAGATTACCGAGGTCACGAGTCGTTTGCCTAGTTGAGGGCTATTATAGGGATAATATAGGGCAACGACGAGATGAATTTTGACAGAAATGGCGGAGAACGGCGAACGCAGATACACGATGTATCGTCACTTGGCATCCAATGCACGGAATGCCAAGCGCCGATCAACGAATTGCCGTTCATGCCAAACAAGAAACAGGACGGAACGTTCGGAAGGATCTATTGCCGAGATTGCAATCGCAAGAGATTCCCACGCCGATAGAAAAACAAAAAATCCCCCGAGACTTTCAAGGGGGATTTTTTGTTTTTGTATCCATAGTGTTATACTAAATCGCGTTGCATATGCTTGAGTTTCTTGACCCGACATTCCTTGTAACCACAGTCGGATACCTTGGTATTTTTTTCATTGTTTTTGCGGAATCGGGGCTCCTTATTGGTTTTTTTCTCCCGGGAGATTCGCTTTTGTTTACGGCGGGGTTTCTTGCGTCCCAAGATTATTTGAATATCTGGATTTTGATTTTACTTACGTTTGTTGCCGCGATTTTGGGCGACAGTGTCGGATACATGTTTGGATGGCGCATGGGACCGAAAATATTTCGCCGCGATAATTCAATTTTTTTTCATAAAGACCATATCCGGAAAGCTGAAAAATTTTATGAACAGCACGGTCCAAAAACAATCATGCTTGCGCGTTTCCTGCCTATTATCAGGACGTTCGCGCCGATTGTTGCCGGAGTCGGCAAGATGAGATATCCAACGTTTCTTCTCTATAACGTTATTGGTGGTGTTCTTTGGGGTATTGGAATACCCGTTTTAGGTTATTGGTTGGGGAGTATAGTCCCCGGAGTAGATCAGTACTTGGTGCCGATTATTTTCGCTATCATTGTTCTGTCGGTGCTTCCCGGTTTTTATCACGTCATGCGGGAACGTTCACGGCGCCGGGCATAAAAAATATTACGCAATATCTTGTTATACGCGCTAGCTTGTCAAAGAATATACTTTCTGTTGTAAACATATATCCCACATGTATTACACAATGATGTCAACATTTTATACACACTTATCCACAAAACTTGACTGAAAATTAAGCGTGTCAAGATTGACTCTCGGTGGGGTGATTGATAAGAATGGTTTAAAGCAAAAAATATTTTTTCTCCTTAACAAGAAAGCGCAGGTTAAAAACATCTTTCATAGGCAGTCAATATAACCGGCGCCTTTTGGTTTTTGCCAAAGTTGGGCTGGTGCCTGCGCCACTCTCTTGCGGCAACGCGAGAGGGTAGATGTGCCGGCCCAACTTTGGCCGAAATATCGGTCAAAATAAGTTAACAAGTTTGTAAAAGGTCGAGCATTAGTAAGTAATTAAAATAATTAAAAAATATATGAAAAAGAAAATTGTATTGGGACTTGCCGCTGCAGGCACTGCAGTTGCCATGATCCCACTATTCGCAGCATTTGAGGCACACGTAATCAACGTGACAGCAAAGATCGAAAACGCGTTGAAAGTATCAGCATACGAAATTGCTTTTGGTACCGTATTTCCGCAAGAGGAGCTTGACAAAACATTTGACGTTCAGCTTTCTGACTCTTTTGTAGAGACAGGACAGAATCGAGCAG
>MHOB01000015.1 GCA_001821795.1 Candidatus Ryanbacteria bacterium RIFCSPLOWO2_12_FULL_47_9c | reverse complement strand
TGAATAACGCCGATCGTAGCATTTGGGTTTGGATCGAGAAACTCATTATTGATGAATTCTGCTGTATCAATACTTCCCGTTCCCGACTGAATATCCGAAAAAAGGAAGAAGTTGGAAAGATGGAGCACTGATAGCAGGATTATGATTATAGGTGGCGCCCATGAAGCCTTTTTTACAAAATGTAAAAGCGCGGGGTAGAGTGAAGAAAGAATCAATATCTCTGAAATAAGCAGATAGCGCAACCAGCCGGGACTCCGCAAGAAGTAGATAATGCTCATCAATGAATAGAGAAAAAGAAAAAGTGCCCAGCGTGATGACTTCCCGCCAAACGCCCCGATCCTGAATGCGAGAATCAGAAAAATAAAAAGAGCGGCAACATAAAGAACCGTCGTGTGCGAAGTAAGCTCGAGGACCAGTCCGGGAAACCGTGAAATAAGAGACGGCTCATTAAAAGGATGACGATAAAGATCAATCATCGCGCGCCAACTCTCTGGCGAAAAAGGCCCCGGTAAAATAATCCAAATCCAGAGAAAAATTACCGGCAGCGTGCCAAGCCAAAAACGAAGCGCGCGTGGCGCAAGTTCTCGCGCGCGCTCGGAGACCAAGAACTCTATAGCAACCGCGGGAAAAATTAAAAGAAACACCGACGGTTTTGTGACAGCCGCCAGCGCAAAGAACACGCCGGAAATTGCGTACTTCTCGCGCCGGTAGAGAAACCAAAGCCCCCACAAAAGAAAAAGGAGGCCGGGAATTTCACCGGTTGTCGTTCTGCCGTTTGCATAAAACGGCCCAAACGTGCTAACCAACAATGTTCCCCAAAACGCCGCCTCTTTGCCAAAAAAATCGCGCAGTACAAAAAAGAGTGTGGCGAGCGTCGCAAAAATCCAGATGACCATAAAAATTCTTGCCTGCACAACCCCAACGCCGAAAATACCCATAAAACCCGCAAGCGGTATAGTCAGCGGAAAACCAGTCGCGTGTGTAAGATACGGTCTGCCATCAACCGTGTTTGGCGCCACCACAACATCAAGTTTTCCAAGCTCCAGAAACGTGCGGGCTATTTCAAACGGGATCGCTTCATCCCGCCAGAATTTCGGAGTTGCCGTAAAATATCCAAGCGGGCTGTAAAAAGAAAGAGTCGCCGCAATAAGAACAACGCAGATAAAACCAAAAATATACTTGTTTTTCAGCGAAAAATCGACCATACTACCGATTGTATGCGCATTCTTATCACAGGATCAAGCGGAGAGATCGGCACGAATCTCGCACTCAAGCTCGTCGAGCGGGGCCATACTGTCTTTGGCGTTGACAAACGACCCAATACTTGGACCGATAAATTTCCCTATGTCATGCAAGATTTGAGCGTGCGATTTTTTAATTTTAAAGGCGGCATCGGGGAAACACCTTACCCAACGGACATCAATGTCGTCGTGCATCTTGCCGCAAACGCAAAAGTGCATGAGCTCGTCGAGAACCCAAGTCGCGCGCTCGAGAACATCAATATTATATTCAACGTCCTTGAATTTTGCCGGATTAACAAACTGCCGATTATTTTTTCGAGCTCGCGCGAAGTGTATGGGGACATTCAGCGCTACATGACAAACGAACAGCAAAGCGATTTTCGCTTTACAGAAAGCCCCTATTCCGCAAGTAAAATCGCGGGGGAGGCGCTTATTTACTCATACGCGCGCTGTTACAACATGCCGTACATCGTATTTCGGTTCAGTAATGTATATGGCAGATATGATACCGATATTGAACGCATGGAGCGGGTGATACCACTATTTATAAAGAAAATTCAGAGCAACGAACCTATCACCGTGTATGGCAAAGACAAAACGCTGGATTTCACATATATAGACGACTGCGTGGAAGGAATTATTGCCAGCATAGAAAAACTCGCGGGAGGAAAAATCAAAAACGAAACCATCAATCTTGCCTACGGCGAGGGCCATACTCTTTTGGAATTGGTAAATTACATCTGTGAAAATTTTGGAAAAACATGTGACACCAAAATTGAAGCCGCGCGCCTTGGAGAAGTAACACATTATGTGGCAGATATCGGGAAAGCAAAATCTCTTTTAGGATACAATCCAAAGACAAATCTCAAAGATGGCATCGGTAAGGCCGTCGCGTGGTGGAAAGAATACTATAAGGCAAGCTAACGCTATGCTTCTTTCCCTGATTATCCCAACATTCGATGAAGAGCACTCGATCGAGAAACTTCTCAAAACTGTTTTTGCGGTTCCCATTGAGAAAGAAATTGTAGTGGTAAATGACTGCTCGCGCGACCAAACAAAAGAAATCCTCGAAAAAGTCAAAAAAGAATATGGCGCATCTCCCGCATTATTTCCCTACGTCAAAAATATTGTTCTCATCCACAAAACAAAAAACGAAGGCAAGGGGGCCGCAATCCGCATGGGCATCACGCACACAACCGGAGATATCGTGATGATTCAAGACGCGGATTTGGAACTTGATCCACACGAATATCCAAAACTTTTGGAGCCGTTTGAAAAACGCAACGCGGATATCGTATTCGGTTCGCGATTTCAGATGGCGAACACGCGCCGCGTCTTCCCCACCGCACGTTATCTTGCAAACCGTTTTCTGACGATTCTTTCAAATCTTGCAAGCGGCATATATTTGACCGACATGGAGATCTGCTACAAAGCGTTTCGGCGTGAGCTTATCAAATCATTCCCGCTTGAAGCTGACCGCTTTGGCATTGAGCCAGAGCTTGCTGCATACGCGGCAAAAGCGGTACGGACGGGAAAAATCCTCTACGAGGTTCCGGTAAGTTACTATCCACGCACTCTCGCAGAAGGAAAGAAAATCGGCTTCAAAGACGGCATTTCTGCCATTGGCGCAATTATCAAATATAATTTTTTCCGCTAGAACAATGAGAAAAACGCTCCTCATCGGATACGGACAGTTTGGAAAAATCCTTTTTGAAAAGCTCCAAAAACTTGCGGAAGTTGAGATCGCAGCGCACGAGTGGCGAGAAAAACTCGCAGGCAAAGATTGGGCAATTATTGCAACACCCGTTGCCAGCCATGTGGAAATTACACGCGATTGTCTTGAAGCTGGCCTCAATGTTTTTTGCGAAAAGCCGCTTTCGGAAAATCCAAGAGAAATAGAAGAAATCTTTGACCTTGCGAAAGAAAAAAACAGAAAAATTTATATCGACGATGTTTTTTTATGGCGGCAGGAATATGGATACTTGAGCGTACCCCGAGGTCCGCTCCGCTCAATTTCTTTCGAGATGAAAAAGTATGGAACCTTTCACGATTCCCTTTTAAGCACGCATGTTTACCATGATCTCTACATGCTGATTAGTCTCGTTGGATTTGGAGAAACAAAAAATCTTATCGTAACGCGCGCAGAAGCGCCACTGGAAAAAGGGAGAATAGATATTCTTGACTTTTCTCTTGCCTATAGCAACGTGCCGATTATAGCGTCTTACGATCGCACGCAACAAGAAAAAACAAAAAAGATCGCAGTGAATGAAAATGCCCTCTGGCTCAACGATCTAGTGATCATTGATACAAAAAAAATACCCATACCCGCACACGATGCGCTCATGCGCATGCTTGAGGCGGTACTCAACGAGAAAGTGGACTTCTCATACAACAACAAACTCGCGCTTGAAGCGACGCGACTTCTTGCACAAATCAAAGAAAAGATTGCTCAAAAATAAAACACCCCCACGCGTGATTCACGCAGGAGTGTAGACGCCCGACAAATACTCGGGCATGACCGCACGAAGTTGTACAGCGAGATCGTAGCTGGACCGCTGGAGCATGTTGCGCAGGCGGTCTTTCTTGGAACGAAACTTGAACTCGTTCCACTCACGCCGCTCGGGACTGATCTCCTCGGTGGTGTATCCTTCGTAGAACCCGCGAGGAAGAATCGGAGCTGTTGTCGGCCTGCCTTCAAGGCACCAGATCTTGCAAGCCGGTAAGACCTCTCCCACGCCGGCGTCGTGCACAAGCTTGTCGCCAACCCGGATGAACGCAGCATAAGGTTCGTAGAGCCGCGACTCCTCCGTCCCGGGAGGGTACACCGGCTTTGCATCACGCATGTCGAAACCGCCGACACGCCAGAGAGACCCAACCTCCCACATGCGAAAGGTATTGCACGGGAAGCCCGCGAGAACGAGCTCCCGGATTTCCCTCACCGCCACAGGCACGACGAGTGCGCCGCGGATGGCTGCCTCGATCATCGCCTCGAGCGTCCCTAGTGTAGCGAGATGAATGACCTCGGGCGAGAGGACGATCGAGTAGCGAATCCCGCGCTTTATCTGAAAACGCAGGCCGTCATTGAGAATCGTCGCGTAGATGTCTCCACGCGAGATCTCGTGGATACCCACTGACTCGTCTCCACGAAAAGCGGCTTCGAGCAAAGGCGCGGTCTCACCGCAATCGGAAGCGGAACTTCCATCGTGCGTGCGGTAGCGCGGGTCCGCCCAGACAAGGAAGTCGACCGATCGAATTACTCGCCTGCCCGCTACCTCGGGCGAGAAGAGATGCCCTATCACGTCCCGGAGCTTACGGACATTCTGGCCAACATCCTCGGCCCTGGGCACGTACGTGCGGACCAGGACACCAACGGGATTCCTCACGATAAAGTCGCCGATATTCATCTTCTAGCCCTCCTCAGGCAAAAATGCCAAGGTACTGACATTGTTAGTTTCGAGAGAAATTTATACTATATTTTATATTCTGTCAAGTTGACGAAGCTGGAAAATATGATTTCATAGGAGAAATGAAAATAGGAGTGGTAGGTGGAGGTATTTTTGGAATTACTGCGGCGTGGCTGCTTGCGCGTGAGGGCCACGCTGTTGATTTATACGAGCGCGAAGACGATATCCTTAAAGCCGCTTCCAGCATCAACCAGTACCGTCTGCATCGCGGTTTTCACTACCCGCGAAGCCGCGAGACAATTTTGCTTACGCGCGATGGCGAAAAAAGCTTCCGGCGCGAGTATGAAAACGCCATCGTCAAAGACCCCGTGGAACATTACTACGCGATCGCCCGCGAGGGCGGGCATTCGAGCGCGAAACACTGCCTTTCCGTGTGGGACGAATGCGGCCTTTCTTACGATCATAGCGATGTTAATCTTGTAAATGCCGACCTCATAGAAAAAACAGTACGCGTTGAAGAAGACCTCATTGACCCCTATAAACTCAAAGAAGTTTGTAAAGAGAAACTCGCAACCCACAACGTCAACGTACTCTTGAATACCGAGGCAACGCGCGATGATCTCGAACGCTACGATTACGCGGTCATCGCAACATACGCAAACAACAACGCGCTTTTGGAACACATGCCACATGCGCAAAAACTTTACCAATTTGAACTTTGCGAAAAACCCGTTCTCAAACTACCTTCCAAATTCCAAGGAAAAAGTATCGTCGTCATCGACGGTCCCTTCATGTGCATTGATCCGATGGGATCCACGGGGTATCACGTAATGGGAAATGTTGTGCACGCAATTCATGCAAAAAATATCGGCAAATTTCCAATCGCGCCGCCGGAGTTGCAGCCATTTTTAAATAAAGGCGTTATTAAAAATCCACCCATTACGAATATCAGCAAATTTCTTGCGCACGCGGCACAGTACATGCCTGGCGTTGAACAAGCCGAGCACATCGGCTCCATGTATACGTTTCGCACAAAACCCCCCTACCACGAGCACGATGACGCCCGCCCGACAACCGTGGACAAAATTGATGGTAATATAATTGTTGTTTTCTCTGGCAAAATACCAACGTGCGTAGATGCAGCAAAAGAAGTACTCAAGATCGTACAAACCGCATCTTCATAGACGCCCGGCAAGATATCTTGTCAGCGCGTTTTCCCAACGCGGGAGCACTGGACGTTTGGTGTTCGTTAAAAGCGCATTTTTTGGGCGGCGCGCTGGAGCATTCCTCTGCTCACTGGTAATCGGCCGCACAGTACCTTCGGCGCCGGCTATTTCATATATTTTTTTCGCAACTTCAAACCATGAGGTCTCGCCACTATTTGTCAAATGATATATGCCGCCGGGAGCTTGCTCCAACGCAAGCGCAACGCACGCGGGAACAAGATCGGCCGTGAATGTCGGTGTAATTCTTTGATCGGCAACCATATCCAAGTCTTCGCCGCTCTGCGCCTTTGTCAAAACGAAATCAATAAAATTGCCGGCTCCTCCTTTCGTATGCTTTCCGGAAAAGCGTCCAAACAGACCATTGGTTCGCACAATCCACGCCGCAGGATCACAGGCGAGAATTAACTTTTCCGCAAGCGCTTTTGAATGAGCATATATGCTTAACGGATTCGGCGAGTCCGACTCTTCGTAAGGAACCGACTTCGAACCATCGAAAACAAAACCCGTGCTGATATACATGCTCTTCGCGCCCGCTTCTCGCGCGGCATTGGCAACCACAAATCCGCCAAAAGCGTTAACCAAAAACGTGCGCTCGATTTGGGTTTCACACTCATCAACCTTATGGTACGCGGCTGTATTGATAACAAGATCCGGTCGAAAGTCAGCGATTTCTGCCTGAACCTCTTTGGACTTCGTGACATCAAGTTCTTCATATGTCGGCGCCCGCACCGCGTCTTCCGGATGATGTGTTTTAAAAAAATCCGCAAACTCACTGGCAAGCTGGCCCGCTCCGCCACATATAAAAATTTTCATCGTGAATAACTACTTACCCTTAACCGTCCAGACATCCCCATAAGTATAAGGATCAATACGATACTCATCAGGTTTATCGCTGTTATAGAGCTCGGACGCGGTAGAGATCATAAGCGTATCATCTTCAAGCGCCATCCACCCGTGGTAAATGCCGGGCGGCACAATAATAAGTTTCGGCGCGCGCTCGCCAATTGCAACTATTTGTAAATTCCCCTTGGTTTTACTCTCGGCACGATCGTCTATAAGTACGAACTTGGCTGATCCCTTCACAATGCAAAAAAGATCCCACAACACATCATGTTTGTGGAACGCCCGGATCGCGCCCCGCACTGGATCTCCAACCGCATATACTTGCCCAAATTTCGGCAACTCGTGGTTATGCGCGATTTCAAAAAGATACCCACGGTCGTCGGAGTGAACGGCGAGATTCTTTATCTCAAGCCCATCGATCGGCCCAGGTGTTGCGTGCTGCATGGTTTCCATGATTATTATTTTTGTTATCAGCGAATAATTCTTCGAAAACTCTAATATTGTAGTACTTACTGTGGTCAAGGTCGCGCCCTGAATTTTTCAGATCGTTCCACATCTCAACGATCGCCTCTTGCAAAGGATGTGAACCAAAAAACCCCCGTTTACGCAAACGCTCACCCGAGACGCGATAGCTACGCGACACTCCAACATCTTGCCGCTCGATTTCTATCATCTCGCCGCAACGCGTATAAAGCGTGCGCTGAATTTCATCTGCGAGGTCTCGGACAAGAATATTCATGTCAACAAGATTATAAATGCCATCAATGTTATTCTCAAGCGCCCAAATGTACCCAGCCGCCACGGTTTCGACATCGGTCAGCGGGCGCCACATGCGCCCCCCTTGATGAAGCACGATACGCTTATGCTTAAACGCGTCTTTGAGCATCGTATTGACTACCAAATCGTAGCGCATGCGAGGCGAAAGCCCATAGACTGTGCCCTTCCGAAATACAACCGGGGTGAATGTTGAACTTTTTGCGCCCAGCACCACGTCTTCCGCCATATGTTTTGAAAGCGAGTACGGAACAGACGGCGTGATAAAGTGATCCTCTGACTTTTCAAACACGTCGTCGGGATTCGTCGTATAGTACACCGAACAGGACGAAGCAAAAATAAACTTCTTTACTCCCGCATCTTTGGCAAGCCCAACAATGTTGCGCGTACCGTCAACGTTGACGGCAAAATTTTCTTTAGGCCGATATTCTGCGGTAGGATCATTGGAAAATCCTGCAAGATGAACTACATGCTCGATGCCTTTCATCACCTCGGGTCCACACGAACGAATGTCATCCTCAACCAACTCAATTTTGTCTTTTATATCCCCGAGCGCTTCGTGCCCAAAATAGCCTGCGTCAAGCACCCGCACGCGGTACCCTTTATCGAGAAACCGCCGCACCAAAACACCCCCAATATACCCCGAGCCCCCCGTTACAAGAATCATAAAAAATAATTACTGCTTACTATACCGTATAACTGCGGGAAAGTCTAGAGGGTTTCAACGGTGTGAGCATACTTCTTCAAAACAGCCATATGGGAATATTCCCGGGCAACTTTTTCCTGGCCGCGCACGCCGAACTCACTACGCAATTTTGCATCCGCGAGGAGCTTCTCAATCGCACTCACCCACTCTTCAGTCGTACGCGCACAAAAACCATTGACGCCGTCATCAACAATAATCGCATTTTCTCCAACCGGGCTTACAACCGGCGGCACACAACATGCCATATACTGAATTGCTTTAGCGCCGCACTTCGCGCGATTAAATGGGGTATCCACAAGCGGCATGATTCCAATATCAAATTGCTGGATTTGCTTTGGGACCTCGCTATACGGCACGAACGGAACCGCTTCAAACTCGTAAAGATCAGACTTGAGATAAGTCTCCAGTGGTTCGTATCCACGGGTCCCCACGACGCGGAATCTGATTTTTTTGCCGCGCCGCCCAAGTTCTTCAAGCGCGGGCTTTACTAAATGAAAATTGCCATCTTGAAAGTGCCCGGGACCAGCGCCTACCCAGCCAAGGGTATATATCGGTTTTTCTCCGTGTACGGCAGGACTCCGCGCAAAATGTTCGTGATCCACAAGCGTGGGGATGAGTACAATATTTTTGTTGTACCTCTCTACCCACGATTTAATTTCATGGCTGCCGGCAAAAACCATGCGGGCAGTAAATGCGAATACCTTGCTTTTGAATGGCGAATGCACCCATTGCGCGTCATCGAGATCAAAAACCATCGGTTTTTGAAATATAAATCGCGCAAGAACAATTAAAGCAAACACCCAAACAGAAAAAAGAGATTTGTGAACAATCAGTATATCGTACTTACTGGCATATAACTTTTTTAATGCATCCCAAAAAGACGCATCGCGCGCGGATAGGATATCACTTGCCCAATCGTAATGCGCTTTGAGCAAGTCGGAAATAATCCAAACGCGCTCGTTGGAACTAGGCACATTGCGCCCGCCTTTTGTAAAGTAAAGAATTTTCATGAAACTACTTACCCATTAAATACTCGGAACACAAAAAAATCAATAAAAAAGGGTAACGGTATAACCGCCACCCTATTGTCAGCGTTGAGGAAAACGAGTTGGAAACTTGTACTCGCCGGTTGAAAGCATCCTCGCGCCGTTGTACTCCTTGCGGAGGCACTCTTGCATCTCCGGCCGGCGATACGCACGGGCGATCGCCGCCCACCACCTATGCGGTTCGTTCTCGATCAGAACGTCCTCGGCGCACGCGAATCGAACCGGCGGCCACCCCGAGACCAGCGCGACAAGCGGCTCGGGAAACATCACCATGGCCAAGATGCGCGGCATTTGCCACCAGCTGGCAAGGACAATAATCTCGTCCTCGTCCACCACTGATTCGCGCCAGTCCCGGAGACGGACCAGCTGGTTGAACGTCCCGCCTGCTTCCGGCATGGGAATTTCTTCGATCTTGCTCGACGGCACGCCGGTGGACTCGAGCTCCTTTCGCATAACAGATGAGAGAGTCGGCGCATCGGGCATGGTACGATGAAGCGGTGTGATGCCACCGATGACGAGTACTCTTGCCCACGGACGACTCCCGAAGTAGAGGACCGACGCCGCATCGGTCCTCAAGGAATCGGCAAAGAGACCATAGGGGTTGTCAAAATCCTCGAGCGTGCTTGTACGGAAGCCAGTTACGGGGTCATACAGTATCTGACCGCCGATCACAGCGACTACACTTTTCTTCACTTTTCACCTCCTCGGGTGCAGAATTTAAAATAGGATAGCACAACCGATGTAGACGGTCAATGCCACAAAACAGTCGCGTTTAAGTATATCCTTCGATGAAATCTAAAATACGCCCTGCGCGCGCCTGCCAGCTGAACTCTGGCGATTTTCTATGGGCGTTCTCGGCGCGACGCATGCGCTCATCCGGATTTTTTATTGCGCTTACGATTGCATCGCGAAACGCCTCTTTTGAATACTCTTTTACAAAATAAGTTTCTTCGTCGCTTAAAAACTCGCGTACGGCTGGCAAATCAGTAATTGCAAACGGCACTTGAGCCGCCATATATTCAAAAACCTTAATCGGCGAAAAGTATTTTTGTGCGCGCACACTGTCTGTGCGATAAGGCGCTAAAAGCAAATCTGCCACCCGCAAATATGCAGGAATTTCGCGGTTGTCTTTTTTGGCAATTATTCTTATATTGTTTTTTTCTTCATCTCGATCAGCGCCTACGAGCACAAAAGTATATTGTGGCAAGAGACATGCAACTTCATAAATAACATCCGTCCCCTTCCACGGAAGCATGCTGCCAACATACATGACTATTTTTATATCAGGCAGAAACCCGAGTTTTTTTCGCGCATCTGCTTGCGTTGGCAGGTTTTTAAAAAGTTCTTCGTCGAAACCGTTTGGCCCAACAACTATATTTTCAAGTGACACTCCATAGCGCTCGTGGATTTCTTCTTTTTTTGCGTGATTAGAAGAAATCACCCCGCGCGCACCATGAAACACGCGACGGTAAAGAAAGTGAGAAAATTTACCAAGCGACTGGCATTCTATAAAATAACGTTCGCGAAACCGCTTAGACAAAAACGAGAGAAAATACGCGAGCAAAAAGTCGCGTATATAAAATACGGTCTCTGGCGGCTCACTTGCCATAATATTTTTAATCTTGAGTGCCGCAAAAAGTGCGCGCGGACGCAAAACCGGTGGTTTTTTATAAAGCACATCGGCAGCAAACGGCTTATTGATACCATACTCACGAAAAATATCCTCCAGGCTCGTTGAAACATCGCCGAGAATAATTTTGTAATCGGTAAGCTCCGCAAACGACTGCGACATTTTCATTACATTGACGCGATTGGCGTACGGCGACGGGTAATGAAGTGTTGTGATATACAAAAGTCTCATGCGCGTGTGCATACAAAAATTATGTTGTAAGAAATATATTTGAAAAACGGAATTTTTGCGAACATAGAATCGAGAAAAAATAACGCGCGTTTTGGCAAATATCGATAGAGCGGTTTCGGAATTATTCCAAAACCGTACGCGCGCACAACCCGCATGCCGTGTTGCTCGATCATGCGCCGCGCGCCCAGATACGAAAGATGGTTTAATCGGCGGCCAAACAGTTTATACCATAAAACCATAAGCATCCGGTAGCTGAATGTGTTGCCGTGTATATTAAAAATAAAAATGCCGTCTTTAGCCAATTTTGGCGCAAGCACACGCAAGATATCATCACGCAACGCCGGCTCTGAATTAAGTAAAACGCGAAATGCAGTTATGATATCAAACTCGCGCCCGGCAAGCGTATCGTTATGCGTAAGATCCACCTTAATCAACTGCGAACGCGAAACGCGCTCGCGCGCACATGAGAGCATTTCATGCGAATTATCAACACCGACAGATTCGCTTACGCGGCTTTCAAGATGCACAATAACACGCCCGGTACCGCACCCGAAATCGAGATACCGCGCGCGCGGAAAGTGTGCAACTTCCCGATCAAGAATTTTTTTCTCCCATTGCCACATACAATCATCGTAAGAACCGGCACCATACACAATAGTATCGTAGCGTTCTACGGTAATTTTTCGTTGATGTGATAAGCGATAGGGTTTCATATTTTTTTTATAAATTCCTCCAAAAGCGCACGGCGGCGCTCATTGCTATAACGCTCTGCGTCCGTGTGCGCGAATCCGGAAAGCTCCTCGCGCTTTTTAGAGTTTTCAATAAGACCGCGAATCGCGCTGGCAAACGCTTCGGGATCAGGATTTACAATAATCGCGTTTTTTTCCGTCAAAACCTCGTGATCCGCAGGCACCACAGAAGCCACGATCGGTCTAGAAGCCGCAAGATATTCAATCAACTTCGACGAAACGCTCCCTTCGAATCCTTTCACTTTTGGATTCAGAAGCACGTCCGCCCCCTTGAGATAAGCCGGAATTTCTGAGGGATCAATGCGCGCGATAATTTTTACGCGATCGCTGACATTAAGCTCGTCTGCAATTTTTTTCAAGTCGCGCGCGCCATCGTCTTTGATTCCAACAAGCACGAGTACAACTTGCTTTGGCGCACGCGCGAGCATCCGCACAAGAATCGCAACATCATAATAACTCTCTTGGCTACCAAGATAGAGCGCCACGAAGCCTTGTTCAAAAATACGCCGTGACTTTGCGTTATCGTACTTTTCCTGATCGATCCCGACAGTCGGGATTATTGCGCACGGTTTTTGGCACGCTCCGTAGTATTTCTTGAGTAGAGTTGTAATAAAAATATGTGCATGTGCAATTCGATGTGCAAAACGCCAAAGCCACGAAAGCCCTTTCCATTCGCGGCTTCCGTGAATTTCAAAAATAACTTTTTTGCCGAGCATGCGCGCTAGAATCATTTCTATAATCAATCGTGGATCGCGCACATAGAGCGCATCAAAGTTATTACGACTTCGAAAAATAAAACCGGAAAGCCAGTGACTTCGAGTATATGGCACTTTTATCTGAATATCGTGGCGCACAAAGAGCTCTTCCGGCAAGCACGTCTGTTTACCAGAAGATATTACGGAAATATCAACACCCGAAATAGATCCGAGAAGTGCTGATGTCGCAAGAATGTTATGGCTATGCGCCCGCCTCAAACAGAGGTTTGCGCGCGTTATATAGAGAATTCTCATAATTGAATTAGGCTCAAAAAAATGATACCCTACAAAGACAAAACAACCTATGAATGATAACACATCATCGCGGCTTGATAAAAT
>MHOB01000014.1:20567-28415 GCA_001821795.1 Candidatus Ryanbacteria bacterium RIFCSPLOWO2_12_FULL_47_9c | reverse complement strand
TCAAATATACTCCGTCGGGAAGCGTGACGGTATCTCTTGTGGGGGGTGATAAGAATGTGCAGATCTCGGTTGTCGACACTGGGCTGGGGCTTGATACTGAAGAGCTTCGAGCGCTTTTTCAAAAATTTTCCCGGGGGCGCGATCAAGGGAGGAGCCACACCGAGGGGCTTGGACTTGGCCTCTATGTTGCCCGTCTTATCGCAGAAGCACACCGGGGGACACTAACGGTCTCATCTTCTGGAAAAGGGAAAGGAAGCACGTTTTCGTTTACGCTCCCGGTTTACGAAGAGTCCCAGAAAAAATCGAAGATTTCGTAGTATTTATGATGAACCATGTCATATAGCGTTCGTATTAAAGAATTTGAAGGGCCGCTTGAATTTCTCCTTGAGCTTATTGAGGCGCGAAAACTTTCTATTAATGAAATCTCTTTGGGAAGTGTTACCGAGGAGTATTTTACCTATCTCAATGTGCTCAAGAGCAAAAATCAAGAGACATACCACGAGGATATTGCGTCATTTCTAGTTGTTGCGGCGACGCTCATGCTTATAAAGTCGCGGTCGCTTTTGCCGGGATTCATAGTAACCGAAGAAGAACGTGGAGACATCGAGGAACTCGAAGCACGTCTCAAGAAATACAAATGGATCAAAGAACTCGCCGGAGACCTCGGTGAGATTGCAAAACAGAGGCGAGAAATTTTTACGCGCACCCCGTTTTTTACCGTTACTCCTTCATTTTTACCGCCTCCGTATCCGCTCGACCTTATGCATATGCTCGATATCCTAAAAAATGCGCTTCAGGCGCTTCCCGAAAAAAATTTGCTGCCCCAAAAGACGGTAAAAAAAATCGTATCGATTGAGGAAAGAATAAAAGAGCTTCAAGAACGCATTGAGCGCGGGATTATAAAAACATTCAGCGATTTTGTTGGCGAGAAACGCGAAAAACTCGAGGTTGTCGTGAGTTTTCTTGCAATGCTCGAGCTTGTAAAGGTTGGTATCATTGCAGTGCGGCAGTCAGCCCCTTTTGATTCGATTTATATAGAACATGCACGAAAAAGCTCTTGAGGCGCTTTTATTCGTCTCTGGCGAGCCGCTCACCTTGAGGGAGATTGCGAAATATCTTGCCATTGACAAAAAAGAGGTCGGAGAAACAATAGCGGCGCTTGAACAATCGCTCTCGGGGCGGGGACTTTGTGTATTGCGCCATGACGATTCCATAGCGCTGGCGACGGCGCCCGACGTTACTGATATCGCTGGAAGCATCGCAAAAGAGCGCCTTGAAGGAAATCTCACGCGTTCTCAACTTGAGACACTCGCGATTATTCTCTGGAAAGGGAAAATATCCCGCTCCAGTATCGATTATATCCGGGGTGTCAATTCTACATTTGCCTTGCGATCATTGCTTATCCGGGGGCTTATTGAGCGCGTTCAAGATTCAAAAGATGCGCGGATATATCTGTACAGTCCGACGATGGATTTTTACAAGTACCTTGGTATTTCATCGTCAGAGAAACTTCCTGCTTTTATGGAATTGCAGAAAAAAATGAAAGAATATGATTAATTCTCCGCTCGCGATATTTTTTATTACGGTGTTTTCAACCCTCGGTTTTATTTTGCCGTATTCGAATAAAACGCAAGATCTGCCGCAAACAAAACAAGATCGCGAAGAGATCATCCTAAATGATTCGTTTTCCGCGCAGAGCATTCTTGTGTTTGATATTAAATCAGGAGAACGCGTCGTGGATATTGATTCTGATGATGTATTTGGTATCGCAAGTCTCTCAAAAATTATGACAGGATATCTTGCTCTTGAGTATCTTTCACCGGACGATGCCATCGAAATAAGTCCCGAAGCGCATACAACGGCTGGGGCGGTGGGTGGTTTCCGTGCCGGAGAACTTTTTTCACTTAAGGATTTACTGCGCGCCATGATGATGTCTTCGTCAAACGACGCGGCAATGGCTGTCGCAGAAGTTGTCGGAAAGAAACTCGGGGGAGCAACGCCCGATGATCGTATGGAAATATTCGTCCGCCTCATGAATGAAAAAGCGCGCGCACTTCACATGGATAACACCGTTTTTCAAAACCCAACCGGCCTTGACCTCCCGAGCGGAATCCCAAGCAATTATTCAAGTGCAAGCGATCTCGCGCGCTTAATTTTTGCCTCACAAGAAACGCCTCTCCTTTGGGAAGTGTCACGCGAGAATGATAGGATCATTTATTCATACCAAGATGATTCGCATCGTCTTATAAATCTCAACGAGGTTATGGGAAGGATACCGTATTTTATCGGCGGTAAAACCGGGACGACTGACGCATCCGGGGAATCACTTGTCCTGTTATACGAAAGTCCGCTGGGGACGCGAAAAGCGTTTATATTGCTTAATGCTTCTCACGGGAGACGTTTTTTAGAAGCGTCATCGTTACTCGCGCGCGTGACGACTATGCTACCATAGTAATATGAACGAAGGGGAGTTACTGCTCAATGTCTTGAAGGTTTTTGGTCTTTCTGCGCTTTCTTTTTTTATCGCATTTTTTTCAACCCCGTTGTTGACTCATTATTTGTATAAACATAAGTTGTGGGTTAAAAACGTTGAGCGCCAGGCCATAAGCGGAGAAAGCGCGGTTGTAATATCTGGCATCTTAAAAAATAGAACTCAACCCAACACACCTCGTATGGGGGGGATTTTGATTTGGGGGACTATATGTTTTGTGACGTTGCTTTTCTGGGCAGCTTCGCGGATTAGCGACAGTGCGATGTTGAGCAAGCTAAACTATTTTTCCCGCAATCAAACGTGGCTTCCACTCGCCGGACTCGTTGCCGCCTCTTTTGTTGGTTTCCTTGATGATTGGCTGCACATTCACGGCAAGGGAAAATATATTGGCGGCGGCCTCGAACTTACCTACAGGATAGTTCTTGTGCTTTTGATCGGCGCAGTGGGTGCATGGTGGTTCTACGGACCCCTTGGGGCGCGCAGCATTGCAATCCCGTTTTGGGGTGACTTATACCTCGGATTTTTTTTCATCCCATTTTTTATGCTCACCATGCTTGCTGTATTTTCAAGCGGTATCATTGACGGGCTTGATGGCCTTGCAGGAGGAGTACTTGCATCTGTGATTGCCGCCTACGGTGGGATAGCGTTTTTTCAGCAGCAGATTGATCTGGCGGCATTTCTGGGCGTTATGGGTGGCGCGCTTCTTGCTTTTTTGTGGTATAACATTCCACCCGCTCGATTTTATATGGGGGAGACAGGAATGCTGGGTTTAACGACCGCACTGACCATGGTTGCTTTTCTGACGGATGCAGTTGTGGTGTTTCCTATCATTGCGTTTCCGCTCGTCCTTGAGACGGGGTCGGTTATCATACAGGTAGTTTCGAAAAAGATTCGGGGCAAAAAGGTATTTCGCGCCGCCCCTCTTCATCATCATTTTGAGGCGATCGGTTGGCCACATTATAAAGTGACTATGCGATTCTGGGTCGTAAGTCTTGTTACTGCTCTTGTCGGTATGGTTATTCATCTTGTGGGGAAATAATCTATGGCGAATTATACCTATCTCATCCGCGGTGGAACCATTATCGATGGTTCTGGTTTTCCGCGGGCGAAGGGGGATCTTGGAATTTCGGGAGAATACATCAAAACGGTTGGGGGTACGGAAAAAGGCAATGCGGCCGAAGTTATTGATGCGACGGGGAAATATTTGATTCCCGGGATTGTTGATATCACGAATCATTCGGATACGCACTGGACGCTTTTTACTTACCCGGAACAGTGTAACTTGCTCGCACAGGGCATTACTACTATCATTGGCGGCGCATGCGGCGCTTCCATTGCTCCCCTCGTAGAGACACGAGCGATCCAGTCAATTAAGAAATGGACTGATATCTCCCGAGCGAATATCAATTGGCAGAGTGTTTCAGAACTTTTTGATGAACTTGAGCGTCATCCTCTTGGTGTAAACTTCGGTATGTTTGTTGGATATAGTACTCTGCGGGGGAATATTACAGATGACGCGCTTCAGGAATTGACTCGCGCAGAACTCGAGTCAGTAAAACTTATTCTCACTCGGTCGCTTGACGAGGGGGCGCTAGGATTGTCGTTTGGCCTTGCATCTCTTGGAAATTCACTTGCGCTCCAAGATGAAGTTATTGCGCTTGCCCGTGTTGTCGCCGATGCAGGAAAAGTCGTCACCGTTCACCTCCGTAATGAAGGGTCACGGCTCTTACCGTCAATTGTTGAGGCTCTTCGCATCGCGCGCGCAACCGGCGTGCCTGTTCACATTTAACACATAAAAGCGATCGGACGGCGCGCGTGGCAGGATTTCAATAAAGCGCTTGCGATTGTTCAGAAAGCACGAAAAGAAGAGAATCTTTCTATCACGGTTGATTTATTCCCGTATTTACGAACGGGGTCTCTCCTCTATAATTTTTTGCCCGATTGGATTTTAGAGGGCGGTAATAGTAAGATCATTGAGATTCTTATTGACCCGTCAAAACGCCAATCAGTTCTTGATTCAATGAAGAAACAAACTTTACACTATGATAAGATCGTTATCGCCGAGGCCCAGAAAAGTAAAGATGTGGTTGGCAAGACCATTCAACATATCGCACAGAGCGGAGGTCTTTCGCCGGAAGAGACGGTCATCGAGATTTTAATCTCTAATGATCTTGGTGTAACTGTTTTTTCAAAAACATTGATGAGCACGCATCTTGTCTCTATCGCGCGGGAACCATATAGCATGTTTAGTTCAGATGGCGTTGGTGAAGGCGAACGGAAACGGGATCTTACGCATCCGCGTTCTTATGGCGCTTTTCCCCGTTTCTTGCATAGACTTGTTGTGAAGGGTAATATTCTTTCGTGGGAAGAGGCGGTAAAAAAAATGACGTCGGTTCCCGCATCTCTTGTGGGGCTCGGCTCTCATCGTGGTCTTCTCAAACAGGGTTATTTCGCGGATGTTGTTATATTAGATCCTAAAAAAATTATTGATATGGCAACTTACCGTCATCCCTATCAATATCCTCACGGAATTGATTATGTATTTGTCAATGGAAATTGTGCATTCAAAGAAGGAAAAGTTACGGGCGCGCTTGCGGGAAAAGTTTTTCGCCGGTCATAACGGCAAACCATCCATTCTTATCTTCGGGCTCGGCCTTTCGGGCGGTGGCGTTGGTGCTGCTCGTTTTTTTGCCGAACTGGGATATTCGGTTACCGTAACCGACGCAAAACCAAAAACGCAACTTGTCGCCTCGCTTCATGCGCTTCGTTCGTATCCCATCAAATATGTTCTCGGAAGACATCGGAAAAAAGATTTCGCGCGCGCGGATCTGGTTGTAAAAAATCCGGGGATTCCTAAAACAAACCGGTATTTAAAAAGTGCAAAGCGCATAACGAATGATGCCGAAATATTTCTTGCGTTGGCGCCGCACGCGCGAACTATTGGTGTGACGGGAACAAAAGGGAAGACGACCACCACAATGCTAATCAAACATTTTTTGGGTAAGCGCGCAGCGCTTGTCGGCGTGCCGGGAGTTTCTTTCCTCGATTATTTCTTTCTCTCGCGTGAACCGCAATGGATTGTTGCCGAGTTTTCTAGTTTTGACCTCGAGTATGTGCGCACGAGTCCGCATGTTGCCGTTGTCACGTCGTTATTCGCTGATCATCTCAATCGGTATGTCTCATTTTCTGCGTATGCGCGCGCAAAAATGAATATTGTCCGTTTCCAAAAAAAAGGCGACTACGCTTTTCTTTGGAAGTCCTTGGCTGTTAAATGGCACTGTCCACGCATGCTCGGCACGCAAATATGGGTTTGCGACAACAAAGAATTTTCTGTCCCGTGGAATATTTCGCGGCATAGTGCGTTTTTGGCGTACACGGTTGCACATTCGCTTGGGGTAAAACGGAAGGACTTGGTTAAGAAAATTAAGGTGTTCCGACCAGCGCGCGGTCGGCTTGAAATTGTTGTGAAGAGAAAAGGAAATATTTTTATCAACGATACGACTGCAACAAATCCGGGTGCGGCCGCTTTCAGTACACTTACACTTGTCAAAAAATATCCAAAGGCGGTCGTGATTACGGGCGGTGAAGATAAAAATATTCCATTGAAAGACGTCCTTGCGTACGCGCGCGTGTTGCGTGCATGCAAAGTTTCCGTGGTTATACTCCCCGGATCGTTCTCGGACAAACTCGTGCGCATTCTTTCGGTGCCCTATGAACTGGCACGCTCGATGGACGATGCGGTAAAACGCGCGTGTGGGAAGGGGACGGTAATCGCGTTGATACCTGGCGCGGCAAGTTTCAATATGTTTGCAAACGAGTTTGATCGCGGGGATTCGTTTATTCGCGCAGCACGGCAATGCGGAGTATCTTAGCAGACACCGATAGAACTCTTCTTGGTGTTACTATTTTCCTTGTCTGTGCTGGATTTATTATATTGATGTCTGCGTCGGCCCCCCTCTCGATAAAATATTTTGGTCATTCTTACTATTATATTTTTCATCAGCTCATTCTTTCCTTGACTTTCGGTGCGTTCTTGTTTTTTGTTGGTTTGCGCATCCCTATCGATTGGTATCGCAGATATGCGCTTATATTTCTCGTGGTTGCTATTGTGCTTATTCTGCTTGTATTTGTTCAGGGCATTGGGTTTGGGGCTGGTACCGCACAGCGATGGATTCGTCTCGGGCGCTTTTCCTTTCAACCGTCTGAAATGCTAAAACTTGCCTTTGTGATATACCTCGCGGCGTGGATTCGTTCAAAACAGAATCATGTTGCGACGTTGTGGAAAGGGCTTATCCCGTTTCTTGTTTTAATCAGTATTGTGGGCGGTCTTTTGATCAACGAACCCGATTTCGGAACGTTGGGAGTTCTTGTCGTTGTCTCTTTTCTTGTTTTTTTTCTTGGTGGCGGAAATACGCGGCAGGTTATTGTTGCGGGGATTATCGGGGTTGTCCTTGTTGGTATTGCGGTTGCTACGGTACCCTACGCGCGTGACCGACTCGTGGTATTTTTTAGCCCAAGCGACGATGAACAGGGAAAGGGCTATCAGATTAATCAGGCGCGGATTGCTATCGGTTCCGGTCGCTTGTGGGGAAGGGGTGTCGGTCTCTCGCGGCAAAAGTTTTATTACTTGCCTGAACCAATGGGGGATGCGGTATTCGCAGTTTTTGCTGAAGAGTTTGGATTTATCGGTGTTATATTTCTTAGCGGCGCCTTTTTTCTCTTTCTTATTCGTGGTATGGTGGTTGCGGGGCGGGCGAAAGATCAGTTTGCGCGTCTTCTCGCGGCTGGTATTACTTTACTTGTTGTTGTGCAAGCGGCAATCAATATGGGAGCGCTTTCAGGTCTATTTCCGCTGACGGGTATACCGCTTCCATTTGTCAGTTATGGAGGTAGTGCGCTTGTATTTCTTTTTTTTGAGATGGGAATATTACTTCGCATATCTAGATATCGATTATCATGAGGGTTGTTTTGTTGGGAGGGGGAACGGGCGGGCATTTTTACCCGCTTATCGCTGTTGCGCGCGCCCTTCGGGATATTGCCGAGGAAGAACACATAATTTCTATGGAATTAATATTTATTGGTGAGAATCCGTTTGATGTTGAAGCGTTACAGGAAGAAAATATTCGCTACGAGCATATACCCGCGGGAAAGGCAAGACGATATTTTTCAGCGCGCAATTTTTCCGATGTTTTTAGAACTGCGCGAGGCGTTTTTCATGCGTTTTTGAAATTTACCTTGAAGCCGCCCGATGTCGTTTTTTCTAAGGGCGGATATGATGCATTTCCGACACTGTGGGCGGCGCGAATTTATCGTATCCCTATCGTAATCCATGAATCCGATGCAGTACCGGGCCTTGT
>MHOB01000014.1:0-20536 GCA_001821795.1 Candidatus Ryanbacteria bacterium RIFCSPLOWO2_12_FULL_47_9c | reverse complement strand
ATCGGGGTTGCATTTCCAGAAGCCATGCATTATTTTTCTCCCGAAAAGACAGCGCTTGTTGGCAATCCTATTCGGCGAGGCATCATTGGCGGATCGGAAGATGAAGCGTTTGATATCTTCGGACTCGAAAGTGGCGTTCCGGTAGTTCTCGTATTAGGGGGCTCGCAGGGCGCGCAAAAGATCAATGAAGTGATTCTTACTGCTCTGCCTGAACTTGTTGAACGTGTGCAGGTTATTCATTCAACAGGACAGATACACTATGAAAGTGTAAAAGGTGAAGCAGAAGTAGTACTTGCCTCGTCCGCACATAAAAAGCGTTATCATCCTTATCCTCTTTTACAAATTAGTCAGCTTCGTAACGCCGCATTCGTCGCCGATGTTGTTATATCTCGTTCGGGGGCGGGTTCGATTTTTGAAATTGCGGCATGGCAAGTCCCCGCAATTCTTATTCCAATTGCAAACTCTGCCCAGGATCACGCCCGGGAAAACGCATATAATTACGCCCGTACGGGAGCCGCGGAAGTAGTAGAGGAGGAAAATCTAACGCCCCATCTTTTACAGTCGGAGATCATGCATATTATTGAGGATACCGAACGGCGCACGGAGATGAAACAGGCGGCGGGCTCATTCGCAAAACTTGATGCAGCCCAAAAAATCGCGAATGAACTTATTCGGCTCGGGATTCATGAATAAAACAAATAATATTCGAGTTCGTATCGCGCCGTCTCCAACAGGTTTTTTTCATATTGGTACCGCGCGCACGGCGCTGTTTAATTGGCTCTTTGCGCGAAAGCATGGCGGCGCGTTCATTGTGCGCATTGAAGACACGGACCGTGAGCGCTCGAAGGCAGAATTTGAGGTTGATATTACAGAGAGTTTAGAGTGGCTTGGCTTGGTGCCCGATGAATTTTATCGCCAGAGCGAGCGCACGGAGATTTACAAGAAATATCTTGAAAAACTTCTTAAAGAGCGCAAGGCGTTTTATTGCGCTCATAGTATTGAGGAACTTGAGCAAGAATCCGAACGCCAAAAGAAAGCAGGTCAGGTGCCCTGTCATCTCTGCGACGATCGGGATGCGCGCATAACGGAAGGCATTATTCGGTTTAAGAATAACGAAACAGACGCGATCATAATTGGTGATCTTATTCGCGGTGAAATACGCTTTGATCCGCGACTTATTGGGGATTTTGCACTTGCGCGTAATCTTGAAGAGCCACTTTATAATTTTGCAAACACAGTTGACGACCGCGAGATGGATATGAGCCATGTCATACGTGGCGAGGATCATATTTCGAACACTCCGAAACAAATACTTGTTGGCCGCGCACTGGGGTTTACACAACCGCGGTGGACACATGTGCCGTTGTTGTTGGGTTCCGATCGTTCAAAACTTTCAAAACGACATGGCGCGCTTGCAGTTCGCGAATATCGCGCGCAAGGATATTTGCCCGAGGCGATGCTTAACTTTGTTGCACTTTTGGGTTGGCATCCTCCCGCAGGGAAGAGGGGAGAGCGCGAACGTGAAGTATTCTCGAGGGATGAACTCATTGAGCTTTTTTCATTGGAACGTATTCAGAAAGCTGGAGCTATCGCCGAGATGCAAAAACTTGATTGGTTCAACAGAGAGTATTTAAAAAAATTGAGTGACAAAGAGTTTATTGATCGTGCCGCGCCCTTTATTTCATCTCCGGAAGGAAAACGCGTGCCCAAAGAGTTACTGCCTATTTTTAAGAAACGCATTACGCGACTGTCCGATGTAGATCAAGAAATTAGAAGCATTATTAATTTATCCGACTACGAGGCGGGCGTTTTATTGAAAGGTGATAGAGAGGGGGCTCACGTTTGCATGATCATTGACACGATACTTAATATATTGTCAAGAATTGATCCTCAAAAATTTAGTGGTGTTACTGCCCGAGAGGCCCTAGATCCGTTGGTTAAAAAAGAGGGCATTGGAAGCGTTTTATGGCCTCTGAGAGCTTCTTTATCGGGTAAAGAGGTGTCGATTGGCCCGTTTGAACTGGTTGATATTTTAGAAAAAGACGAAGTGGTTCGGCGGCTCATTGTCGCCAGAAACAAGCTTTAGCTTTAGGTATGAGAAATAGCGCCAGGATTTTGTTTCTCTGCATCCTTGTACTTTTCTCAACGCCGTTATTGCTGTTCGCTGCAGATCCTATCATGGATCTTCGCAATAAAATCAAGGAGCGAGAAGATGAGATTGCAAGACTCGAGAAAGAGATCTCCGCTTATCAAGGGTCATTGGAACAACAATCAACCCACTCTCAAACTCTGGGAGGCGAGATCAAAAAACTCGAAACTCAAATTAAAAAACTCACTGCCGATATCCGTTGGACCGAAGCTCAAATTCAGAAGACTGGTTTTCGCATTGAAGAGTTGAATGGAGAAATTGACGGGAAAAAGAATGATATTGAAGAGGGGAAAGCCGTGCTGGCCGAACTTATTAAATCTCCCAATGAAAGCGATGATAGTTCTCTAATCGAAATACTCTTTGCACGCGGGACGCTATCAGATTTTCTTGGGGATCGTGAAAATACATTTCGCGTGAACAGAGACCTCGAACGAGAAATTCGCAATCAGCAAGTGCGCAAAAAAAATCTTGAGGAAGAACGTAATAAGAAAGAACAGCAAGAACTCGAATATACTTCTTTCAAACGCGATCTTTCTGGGAGGAAGTCGATCCAGGAATCGGTTAATACGGAGAAAAATGAACTTTTGAAGGAAAGTCAAAACAAGGAGTCCCAATTCCAAAAATTATTGCGGGAAAGAGAGGAAAAACGCAAACTTATCCAAGATGAGTTGATTGCAATTGAAGAAGAACTCCGCGCACGGATTGATCCTTCGTTGCTTCCCCAGAAGAGAAAAGGCATATTGGGTTGGCCGGTTGCCGGTCCCTTTATCACACAGGGATTCGGATTTACCCAATTTGCACAGACCTATGGCAGCGATATTTACAAGGGCAAAGGGCACAACGGAGTAGATTTCCGAGCGTCTGTTGGAGCACGCGTTTTAGCCGTGGAAGACGGAAAAGTAAAAGATTTTGGCAATACCGATACGATTTGCAAGGGCGGCTCCTACGGGAAATGGGTGATTGTTGAACATCCAAATAATCTCTCGTCATTATACGCGCATTTATCATCGGTGGCTGTCACGCGCGGCCAGAATGTGCGGCGGGGCGATCTCGTCGCGTATAGCGGGGCAACCGGATATGTAACGGGACCACATTTACACCTCACGATTTACGCGTCAGATACATACGAACTTAGAAAAACAAACCACTGCGGCGTTGTACCCGCGGGGGGATTTATTGATCCCATGGATTACTTGCCAGATATGATATAATACTGAGATAGAGCAATATTACGATTTATGAGGTTTCATTCATCATCTAAATCTTCCGGTTTTATACAACTCATAGTTATCATTATTTTATTTGTTGTTATTTTAAGTCTTCTTGGCGTATCGATTAGTTCTCTTATAAACGACAAAACACTCCAAGAAAACTTTTTGTTCCTGTGGAGCGGAATTGTATGGTTCTGGAATACCTATGCCCATACTTTTTTTGTTTTCCTTTGGCATACAGTTGTCTCAAACAATAACTAGGTCTTGCTAGAATCTCTGATATGTCGCAAAAGCTATATTGTGCGACCTGTTATTAATCTTTTTATAATCCTTCAGAGACGACTTCCCCTGTCGATCTCGTGTACAATATAAAACAAATATGAGAATATCGTATTCATCACTTGAAACATATAAACAATGCCCGCAGAAATATAAGTTTCAAGAAATCGACAAAAGAAAAGCACCGAAAACAAAAGAAGCAATTTTCGGTACGGCCATACATAGCGCGCTTCAATTTATGTTCTCGCGTGATCCCCTGTTTCCCACACTTTCGGAAGTTGTGGAGCATTTTCGAGATAAGTTCATGGAAAAATGTTTATTGCCGGAAGCTGACGCGGCCCGATATTGTGATGTTGGAGAGAAGATGCTCGCAAATTTTTATAAGAAGAATCCGCCATGGAATTTCAATGTTATTGACCTCGAATCGCACTTTGAAGTTGCTGTTGTCGATGAGATTTATAATGTTTCGCATACCCTTGCGGGAAAAATAGACAGGATTGATAAACTTTCAGACGGATCATATGAAATCATTGATTATAAAACGAACAGAAGACTACCGTCACAGAATGATACCGATAAAAACCAACAACTCGCGGTCTATCAGCTCGGCATTAAAAAACGCTGGCCTCATGTCGATCCTTCCAAAGTGAAACTTTCGCTTTATTTTCTGCGAGCCGAGGAAAAAATTTCTACTTTTCGTTCACCCGAAGCGCTTGCTCATGCGGAAAACGAGATTCTCTCGCAGGTTCGCATAATCGAAGAAAAAACGCAGGAAAACGATTTTCCCCCAGTACCCTCGGCCCTTTGCGACTGGTGCGGATATAAGCCGATCTGTCCCGCATGGCGGCATTTATATGAAAAAGAAAAAAAACCGGAGATTCAAAGCGCAATTAATGAATTTCTTGAACTGAAAAGGGAAATCGATGAGCGGAAGAAAAAACTTATTTCTTTGGCGTCGATTGTACGCGAATATATGCAAATAGAAAAACTGGAACGCGTTTTTGGGGATATGGGGTCTATTTTACAGTCGCGGCAAGAACGTGCATCATGGGATTCTGAAAAAGTGCGGGAAATCCTTTCAGGTAGTAATATTTTGGATTCTGTAATGACCGTCGATCCGCAAAAACTATCTTTTATTGTGCGATCACTCCCTGATGAAATACAAGAAAAACTCAAGAAAGAAGCGCGTACCGTAAAAACTTTTGTGGTTTTGAAGGTCTCGAGAAAAAAAGAGAAAGCACCCGAGTAAGCGTGCGATATTAACATTGTGTCGAAGGTTCAAATCCGGCTTTTTGGGCGGATGCTTCGTCATTAAAATAAATCTTATTTTCTGTTTTGATGCGATTTATAGATGCGCACCCCGCTGGGTAATATTTTGATCCATTTCGCGAAGCGATAAAATGGGTATCTTCTATTGGGCCAGCCGCGGCATTAACAGAGAATGCTTGTTGTTCGTAGATAATTTCTTTTTTTCCGCGTGATTTTTCATATAACACTCCCGATCCCACAATAATTAATATCGCGAGTATGCTTATGAGTACAATAAAAATATCATTTTCCCACGCCTTGATTTTTTCTTGTAACCGGGTTAACATAAATTTATTATAGAAAATAGTCTAAAAATAAGGAAATTATGGCGCATACTAAATCCGGTGGATCAACACGAAATACGAGGGATTCGCAGCCAAAATACCTCGGGGTAAAACTTTTTGGAGGTGAACGGGCTCGGGCGGGTACCATTATTGTCCGCCAGCGCGGAACACGTATTACAGCTGGTCCTGGAGTTCGTGTTGGCAGAGATCATACTCTCTATGCTATTCGGGAAGGAGAAGTGCTTTTTGAAGAAAAAAGAAAAAAGCATTTCGACGGCAAAACAGTCTGGCGCAAACAAGTAAGTATCGTAAGCGTCTAAAAATACTAGTGGATTATTTTTTCGTTTTGATCGCCGCGCGGATAAACTCACGGAAAAGCGGGTGGGGGTTGAGTGGGCGGGAGAGGAATTCGGGATGGAATTGGACACCGACGAAAAATGGATGATCGCGAAGTTCAATGATTTCAACTAATTTGCGCTGTGGGTTTATCCCCGATACAATCAGTCCCCTCTTTTCAAGACGTGGCAAAAATTTAGAATTTACTTCGTAGCGATGGCGGTGGCGCTCTTTTATACGAGCGGTTTTATAAGAACGTTTAGCGATCGTGCCGTCTTTTATCGCGCAATCATAAAGCCCGAGCCGCATCGAGCCGCCGTAGTTTTTTGATGAAAGCAATTTTTCTTGTTCAGGCAGAATATGAATAACCGGATAGGGGGTTTTTGGGTTGATCTCTTCAGTATGGGCGCGGTCCATTTTGGCCACGTGCCGTGCAAATTCTACGACCGCCAGTTGCATACCATAACAAAGCCCGAAATACGGAATTTTTGCGCGTCGGCAGTATTCAATGACGCGAATTTTACCCTCAACTCCCCTTGTGCCAAATCCGCCTGGAACCACGATCCCGTCGTATTCTTTGAGTTCTTTTAAGAGTGTAGGTCTCTTCTCGTATTTTTCTACATCGAGCCAAGAAAGAACTGGTTCGCGCCCATGGAACCAAGAGGCGTGTTTGAGCGATTCGATGACGGAAATATATGAATCGGCAAGAGAGAAGGAGCCGCTGGCAAAATATTTGCCTACAACACCGATTTTAACCGGTTGTTTTGAAGGCCGCTGAATAGTTTTGACAAGGCGCTTCCAGTCTTTGAGGTCGGTTTCCTTTTTCTTGAGGCCGAGTTTTCTAAGTACGATTGCACCGAGCTGATCTTTCTCAAAATTAACCGGGACCTCGTATATCGATTTAATATCGGGAGCGGAAATAATATCTTCCTCATGAAGATTGAGCGCAAATGAAAGTTTTTGTTTTCTTACTTTATCAAGGGGTAGTGCGGAACGGGCGAGAATGATATCCGGTTGGATTCCAGCCGAGTTTAGCGAGCGTACTGCGTATTGCGTCGGTTTTGTTTTCATCTCGCCGATCATGGCTGGTATGGGAAGATAACTTACCATTACAAAAAGTACGTCTTTTGGATAGTGGAGATGGCGCTGGCGCAGAATGCGCGCCGCTTCCAAAAATAAAAGATTCTGATACTCCCCTATCGTTCCGCCAATTTCGACAAGCATGATATCTGCCTTGTTGATGCGTTGCGATTTTTGGATACGCGAGATGACTTCTTCCGGTACGTGCGGCACCACTTCAACACACTTGCCACCAAATTCTAAGTTGCGTTCTTTCTGGATAAGCGCCTGGTAAATACTGCCGGTGGTCATGTAGTCCACTCGGTGAAGGTTTTTATTAAGAAAACGCTCGTAATTGCCGATATCTTGGTCGCACTCGAGGCCATCTTCAGTGACAAAAACTTCCCCGTGTTCGGTGGGATTCATAGTGCCTGCGTCTACGTTGACGTAGGGGTCAATCTTCATCGCCGATACGGAAAATCCATACGATTGAAGAATTTTACCAAGTGATGCGGTTGCTACACCCTTGCCAATACCCGACATGACTCCCCCGGTGATGAAAATAATCTTACTCATAATATCTCTTGAATAATGACGCGGATCGGTATCTTTTGTCCACCGAGTATGATTAATATTGTATGTTCCCCGATTGTTTTGAGCGGGGAGGCGTCAATAGAATTTTCCGAAATGAGCGAGAACCCTTTTTTGTGGAGTGAGTCCACGATATCCTCACGGGAAACCGCCCCAAAGAGATGCCCTTTCTCGTTTGCCTTTCTTGAAAAATGAAGCGTGACTTGTACGAGTTCTTTTTGAACAGAAGCGACGAGGTCCTTGTCTTTTTGTGACTTCTGTATTTTTTGTTCTTTGAGTGCGTGTATTGTCTTTGTGGTGTTTGGGTCGGCAAGATTTGCCAAACCCTGCCGGATCAGATAATTCCTGCCGTATCCGTTCTTAACATCGACAAGTTCTCCTCGTTGGCCGAGGCGCGGGACATCGCGAAGAAGAATTACTTTCATAGTATTTCTTAGAGGCCTTCTAAATACTCTATTGCTTTCTTAAGTACCGGATCTTCTCCCGGTTTTGTATCCTCGGAAATTTTAACTTCGATATCGGGCATAAGTCCCTCTTTTGAAATCGATATCCCGTTTGGCGTTACCCATTTGGCGATGGTCACCTTAAGGGACGTGCCGTCTGTTATTGGTTCAAGTTCTTGTACTGATCCTTTTCCGAACGTTTTTTCTCCAATAAGCACCGCTTTTTTATGTTCTTTGAGAGCGCCCGCGAGAATTTCTGACGCTGAAGCCGATCCGCGGTTGACGAGAATTACCGTCGGAATATCCTCGAGAGAGCCAAACCCGTAGCTTTTGTAAAGGTTTGGATCTCTATCTTTATATACTTCCTGGGTGACTATTTCACCTTCTGGGAGCCACCAGCTTGCAATCTCGATTGATTCATTTAAGAAACCGCCAGGGTTATTGCGAAGATCAACAATAAGTTTTTTTGATCCCGATTGGAGAAATTCTCGGACGGCGTTCGCAAAATCATCCCCAGATTTTTGAGTGAAGCTGTGAAGTTGGATCCGAAAGATATCGTCTTTTTCTTTCCCAGTTGTGATCGCGGGCAATTTAATCACGTTGCGCGTGACTTTAACCTCCCGCGGTTTGTCGTCGTCGTTGCGCGCGATAGTCAGTAAAACGGTGGTATCTTGCTCACCGCGGATAAGATGAACGGCTTCATCAAGAGTAAGTTCGCTAGTAAATTTGTCGTCGATTTTCAATACTTTATCCCCCGCTTTAAGACCGCTTTTTTCTGCGGGTGATCCCTTAATAGGAGCGATAATAGTAAGAATATCCTTTCTAATCCCAATTTCAGCTCCGATCCCGGAGAATTCCCCTTTTATCTCACTTTCGAAATCTTTTAACTCCACGGGCGGCAAAAAGACGGTATAGGGGTCACCAAGACTTGCAACCATGCCTTGTATTGCTCCCCAAACAAGCTTTTCACGGTTTATGTCTTCTTCTCCCACGTGTTTTGATTCTACAAGTCGCCACGCCTTCCAGAATGGTTCAAAATCAATTTCGTTGGCATTTTTAATGTCAGAAGGAATTTCCTTGTGAAGCACGCCAGTAATTCGTTCGATTTCTGGTCGCGAAGAGTATCCAAACCATGTGCCCGATACAAATGTTGCGGCAATCACGAGGAGTGCCGCCCCCATAATAAAAAAGCGCTTATTCGGCTTCATAACTAATCCTCAGTATCGCAAAGTTTTTGGTTGCCGGCAAGTCACAGATGTTGGTACAATATCTATATGGATAAAGTATCGTCCCGCCATGTTTCTTGGGTGGATCTTGAAGACCCGACCGAGGACGAAGTGAAAGAACTCGCGAGAAAGCAACCAATACATCCGCTTGTTCAAAAGGAGCTTGTTACTCCCACTTATCGTCCGAAGATTGAAGAGTATGAGGATCATCTCTATCTTGTTCTCCATTTCCCTGTTTTTGATAAAAAGACAAATGCGACATTCAGCCGCGAAATTGACTTTATCATTTTTCCTTATAATTTAGTCACTATCCATTACGACCCGATCCCCCAGCTGGACGATTTTCAGCAATTTCTGGCAGGCCATGAGGCCGTCCGCGAACGGAGCTTCGGAGGCAATTCGGGTCATTTGCTCTATACCATAGTGAGTAGACTTTTCTTGCTGTCACTCAAAGAGCTTGAAGCAATCGAAGGAAGGATTAAAAACCTTGAGGAGGATATATTCGATAAAAAAGTACACAAGGTTTTGACCGGTATCGCCGATGTGAGACGCGATCTCTTAAATTTCCGGCGGGCTCTCAAACCCCAGCGGGCGGTGCTTGATTCTCTCGTGGAACATGGCGGGCGGTTTTTTGGGAAAGACGCGGTTCCCTATTTTAATGATATCAAGGGCGAGTACACGCAAATTTGGAACGAAGTCGAGGATCTCCAGGAAACTCTAGATATACTCTATGAGACACATGTATCGCTTGTTTCCGCGAATACGAATGACGTCACAAAAATTCTTACGATAATGGCGTCTCTATTTCTCCCAGCCACGTTGATTGCTACTGTTTACGGCATGAATTTCACTAATATTCCCTTCATGAACGAGGAAAACGGTTTCTGGATCATTGTCGGTTTTATGCTTGTGGTCGTTTGCGGGATTTACCGATATTTCAAATACAGGCGATGGCTGTGAAATTATTTAATACGCTTAGGCGCAAGAAGCAGATATTTACAGCGCGGCCGGATAACGTTATCCGTATGTATACATGCGGGCCCACTGTGTATAAATCGCAACATATTGGTAATTATCGAACTTTTATCTTTGAGGACATTTTAAAGCGAGTTCTCTTGGCAAGAGGATACCAAGTACGCCACGTTATGAACATCACCGATGTTGGCCATTTAGTTTCGGACGCGGACGAAGGAGAGGATAAAATTGAAAAAGAAGCCCGTGTTCAAAAAAGAAGCGCGCGAGACATCGCGCGCTTCTTCGAAATGGAATTCAAAAAGGATATTAAAACATTAAATATTTTGCCGCCCGAGCGCTTTACGCGCGCAACGGCTCATATCAAAGATCAGATAAAACTCATTCAGGCAATCGAGAAAAAGGGGCTTGTATATCGCACAGCCGATGGTATTTACTTTGACACGTCGCGCATTTCGGATTACGGAAAGCTCGCCCCGAAAAATATCAGGGGTATTCGATCGGGCGCACGCGTAGCTTTAAAGGAAAAACGAAATCCGACCGACTTTGCACTATGGAAGTTTTCTCCTGCGCATGGTCCGCACCGCCAGATGGAATGGCGCTCGCCGTGGGGCATAGGATTTCCTGGTTGGCACATTGAGTGTTCAGCGATGAGCATGAAATATCTTGGACCAACACTTGATATTCACTGCGGTGGGGTTGATCACATCCAAGTGCATCATTCCTGTGAGATTGCGCAGTCAGAAGCAGTGACCGGGAAACCATCTGCAAGGTTTTGGATGCATTGCGCCCACTTGACTCTTGCGGAAGGAAAGATGGCAAAGTCCTCGCCAGAAACAAACATAACACTGAAAACACTCAAAGACCGCGGGTTTGACCCGCTTGATTTACGGTATTTGGTGCTTGGCGTTCATTACCGCAAGCCTCTTTTGTTTCGCTGGGAAGCGCTCGCGGGCGCGCGTAGCGCGCGTCTCAAATTGGCAAGTTTTTATCAGGCATTGCCTATAAAAAAGCAGCGTGGTGAAGATAATTTCCGAAAACGCATTGAGGATGCTGTTTTTGATGATCTTAATACTCCACGGGCGCTCGCGGCGTTTTTCGCGGCTGTCCGCAAGCCCGTATCAAGATCGTTTGTTCTTTGGGCTGACCATATCTTCGGGCTCTCAATTGGACGCAGATCCCCTATTCCGAGGAATATTCTTGTTCTTGTAAAGAAACGGGAATCTTGTCGACAAAAGAAAGAGTGGCGTGCCGCTGACGAAATCCGCGACCTGCTCGCAAGGCAGGGCTTTCGCGTAAAGGATACGAAAGACGGCCCCGTGATACACAGGATATAGACTCTTTTTGCATTGCGGACCATGGAGATATCCGGGTAGGATATCTCCATGGCTGATTCGCTGAAAATCCCTCCTCATAATAAAGACGCGGAAATGGCCGTCCTTGGTTCAATTATGATCGACCGCGGAGCAATCGCGCGGGTGGTTGATATTTTAACGCCCGATGATTTCTATTTTTCCGAACATGCGTTGATTTATAATGCGATGGTTGATCTCTTTGAGAAAAACGCGCCGCTCGATATTCTTTCGCTTCAGGGATATTTGGGGGAAAAGGGGCTTTTGGAACGCGTTGGAAATGCGAGTTATCTTGCATCTCTCGTAAATTCCGTGACAAGCCCGGCAAATATCGTACATTACGCGACTACGGTTAATAAAAAGCGCGTATTGCGCGACCTTATTAGTGCCGCCCATTACATCGGTGGTCTTGGGTATCAGGAAGATCAAGACGTTGAGGTGTTGCTTGATGAGGCGGAGCAACGGGTGTTTGGGGTTTCAAACAGTTCTCTTCGCCAGAAATTTTCACCAGTTCGCGATGCGCTTTCCGAAGCATGGGAACGAATTGATATGCTTCATAAAGGCAAGGGTACGACTCGCGGTATCCCGACTGGTTTTGAAAAACTCGATAATCTGCTCTCGGGTTTACAGAAATCTGACTTTGTAGTTCTCGCGGCGCGCCCATCGTTTGGAAAAACTGCACTTGCCCTTGATATTGCCCGGCATGCGGCGGTGGAGAAAAAAATCCCCGTCGGTATTTTTAGTCTTGAAATGTCAACACCGCAACTTGTGGATCGGTTTATCGCCGCCGAAGCCCATGTGGACCTCTGGAAGTTGCGGACCGGACGGCTTTCTGAAGCAAATAATGATTTTCAGAGAATTAATGACGCGCTTGCCCGTCTGGCCGAAGCTCCAATTTATATTGATGACGCTGCTTCCGCTACCGTGATTCAGATGCGCGCCATGGCGCGCCGGCTCAAATCAGAGTCCGATCTGGGCCTGATCATTGTCGATTATCTCCAGTTGATGCAGCCGCGGCAACATTCAGATAGTATGGTACAACAAATTACCGAAATTTCCCGCTCGCTCAAACATCTTGCGCGAGAGCTCGATGTGCCCGTACTTGCGCTTTCACAGCTCTCGCGCGCGGTTGAACAGCGGCATCCCCCGATCCCCCGCTTGTCAGATCTCCGTGAGTCGGGAGCAATTGAACAGGACGCGGACGTGGTTATGTTTATTTATCGTGAAGACAAAGCGAAACGGGAAACAACGCGGCCGAACATCGCAGAAATTTTAGTGGAAAAACATAGAAACGGGCCAACGGGAAAAGTAGAGCTTTATTTCAATCCGGAAAAAGTCAGTTTCTCGACATTAGATGAATCTTTTATGTAATCCCTATGTATCCGAATCCCATACAAAAACTCGTGGAGTATTTTATGCGACTTCCTGGTATCGGGCCGCGGCAAGCATCACGTTTTGTTTATACGCTTCTCGACGAGGATATAAAAACTATCGAAGGATTTGCAGACGCGCTTGGCGAACTTGCACGAACGGTAGCGCGTTGCGCAGAATGTTTTCGCGGGATTGAAAAGAAAAATAGCAACAGCGTCTGTGATCAATGTGCGGGTAATACGATCACCGCAATTCTCGTGGTTGAAAAAGATCAAGACCTAGAGACGATCAGTAAAACCGGATTGTGGCAGGACGCTTATCATGTGCTCGGTGGTACCATTACGCTCCTCAACGAAAAAACGCGCGTGACCGATAGAATCCGCGCTCTTTATGATCGGCTCGCGCGCCGTACAAAAACCGCAGAAAAGCCGATTGAAATAGTGCTTGCAACTTCTGCCACAACCGAAGGAGACGCAACCGCACTCTATATCGAGCGAGTGCTTGAGCCGTTTGTAAAAGAAAAAAAGATTACTCTAACACGACTAGGGCGTGGGATTTCAACCGGCACCGAAATGGAATTTGCAGATCCTCAAACCCTCAAAAATGCGCTAAAAAATAGGAAATAAATAGCCCCGTATGGGCTATTTATTAATTGATTTGATCTCTACTTCCGAAAACGGCTGGCGGTGGCCTTTGCGGCGGCGGCGGCGTGTTTTTGAGTGATAGCGCAAAATGCGGATTTTTTTTCCTCTGCCCTGTGCGACAAGACTTGCCTCTACAGAAATTCCTTCAAGATAGGGCTTACCGATTTTTATATTTTCGCCGTCGGCGAGCAATAAAACCTTGCCAAACACAACTTGCTCTCCCGCTTTCAACGGAAGTTTTTCTATTTTAAGTTTCTGGTTTTCGCCGACGATATACTGCTTTCCGCCGGTTTCGATGACCGCAAACATGCGTTTTATATTATCCTTCCGTATCTACCTTGTCAAGCAAAACCGGCTCGTACCCAATCCCCTCGCCGCCGATTTTTAGAACATCTTTATCAATCTTGCCCATCTCTTTGTTTGCAAGATTGTACGCATTGACCGTGGTGTTGAGGTTCGTGCCAACTCGCTTAAAATAATCATCGTATGCGCGCAAGTGATTGCCAAGCACCGTCACGTTTTTGATGAGCTGTTTTGTGGATTCCTGAATCGTATATGCTTTCATGCCCACCATAAGCGCCTGAAGCGTCACATAAAACGTTGTGGGCGAGACAATATGCACGTGTTTTTCATACGCCGCGTAATCAAGCAAATCGCGCGTATTGACTTTCAGGGCGCCGACCTTGTTCACAAGCAAATCGTAATAAATTCCCTCTGCTGGAATAAACATAAAAGCAAACTCAAGCGTCCCCTCCTCCGGGCGTATATATTTTGCCGTTTCATCTATGCGATTTTTTAGATCTTGCTTAAATGTTTTTTCAAGACGCTCACGTTCAACCGTGTCGCGTTCTTCGGCAATGCGATTATAATTTTCAAGCGAGAACTTTGAATCAATAGGAATAATTTTATCGCCAAAAAAGAGCGCGGCGTCCACTATCTCGCCGTCGCGAAATTTGTATTGCATTTGGTATTGGTTTGGCTGAAATGCTTTTGAGAGCAGTGTATCAAGATAATACTCGCCAAACACCCCGCGCTGTTTCGGGTTCTTTAAAATATCTTGCAGACGCGCTAGCTGATCGGCAAAATTGACTACTTGGCGGTTGGTTTCGTCAAGTTTTGTGAGACGCTCGGTCACATCGCGAATAATACGATTTGATTCATAAGCGCTCGTTTGAATCATCTTTGCGGATTCGCCAAATCGCGCTTCCACGACGCGCTGCATTTCGTGAATCTGGTTTTGCAAAAGATCTAGCCCAGCAGGCTTGCGCCGAAGCGCCAGAAAAACAACAAGTCCGGCAACAAGCCCAACTACAAAAATCGCGGTAATCGCAAGTGCTGACATGCCGTCTATTTTACCAGATACCTCCAGGGTTTTCGAGCCCACGTACCCGCATAATCAACGCCAATACGCTGCGCGCGTGTGATGCGCGCTGGCTTGGCAACCCGGTTGCCAAGTGAAAGCCCGGCGCGCGGATCAAAAAGATTTTTTCCAGAAAGAGCGCCGGTAATTTTAAGCGCGCGGCAAACTCGCCCCGGGCCGTTTATCAATTCACCAGACGGCAAAAGTTTTATGCCGCGGATGAGCACTGCTGCCGGATAATCTTTGCGCTCGGTTACAATATTGAGACACCAATGCATGCCGTAAATTAGATATACATAGATGGTTCCCGGCGGGCTGAACATCGGCGCGTTGCGCTTTGTTTTGCCTCGCGAGGCGTGGGATGCTTTATCAGAGAAGCCCTTATATACCTCGGTTTCGGTGATCATTGCTCGAGTTATATGCGAGCCCGCTTTTCGTACAATTTCCATACCCAGAAGTTTTTTTGCCACTGTCCGTGTATCATGCGCAAAGAACTTTTGATCCATAAAAGTCGGGATTATTCAATCTTCGATTACAAATTTTTTGAGAAAGTATGGAACGCAAGTTTGTGACCAATAAGTCATGCGGTCGCGGTAACTATTAAGTTCGCGTATGGATACAAATTTTCCTTCGGAGATTCCATGGTCGCCGGTAAATTCGAAATCCTCACAATCCCCCTCAAAAAGCCACACGAGCCCAAGATGCACTCGATTAACCGGCGTGTCATGCATTTTCACGATGCCTAAGAATTCTTTTTTAACGACGTTGCCTTTATAGTTGAGTTCTTCTTCAAACTCGCGTTCGGCGGCTTCCCAGATTCCAAGATCTGTGTCATCGACGTGTCCCCCGAGGAAAATGGGCCACATATCATGCAATCTCCCTTCGCTCCCTGTTTTAGGAATTTTATGAAGAAATATTTTTTTGCCGACTTTCAAAATAATCTGCGGAATAATCTGCTGGTATGATTCGTCGTCTTCAACGTGCGGACGTTCGATATATTCTTTGTGTTTATCAATCAATTTTAAAATCTCTCCCGACGATTGTTCTTGAAAACCTTCCCAGATATTATCGGGAAACAATATTTTTGTTTTTACAACCAAAATTTTACTCATATATATTTTTTGAACCAGTTAAAATAGTGTAAGTGTTATTTGGATTATTTTCTAGAGCTGGTTCTAAGTTTCTCGTTCATGAGATGAATGGAGGCCCCTCCTAATTAAAAACGCGAAGGATCCATGCGCTTCGCGTTTGTCGGCTATTTGATGTGTGTGAACCTTCTCACTCGCTCCACCTACGGGTTGTCATGGCATCCTGGTAGAAGATTGGACCGCCGAGGTGCATGGCGAAACCGATTCCCATCACGAACGCGAGATCGCATTCTTCCTCGGAGGCCACGATTCCACGATGTACGAGCTCACGAGCCTTCTGGTAGAGAGCTCGCAGGCATCGCTCGACGATCTCCTCACTGGAGGCGACTCGATTCCCGCGGTCCCCGATGAGATTAGGGAGACCGAAAAAGACGCCCCCCTGCTTGCCGTCTATGTAGTAGTCGTAAAACCCAGCACTCGTCTTCTTCCCCCAGCGCCCCATGTCGCGGAGCGCTGTGATGAGAATGGACGATGAAGGATTCCCCGATGCCTTGATTGTGTCGAACATGCCCGCCGCCACGTCGACGCCCGAGTTGTCGACGACCTCGAACGGACCCATCGGAAAGACTTGGTGCATAGCCGCATCGATCGCGTTGATCGGCGTACCTTCGATGTAAAGCTTCCCGGCTTCCTCGAGGTAGACCGCGAGGCCTGCGTTGACGAGGAAACCGATGGAGCCGTCCTTGAGAATGACTGGGGTTTTCCCGATCTTGCGGACGAACTCGTGAACGGTCGCCACCGTATCTGGTGATGTCTCATCCCCGACCACGATCTCGACGAGCGGCATGCGCTCGGCAGGACCGAAGAAATGGAGATTTACGTAATTGGACGGATGTCCTCTCTCACCAAGAAAGGGAACGATGACGGAAGGTCCCATGGAACTCGAGTTAGAAGCAGCGATTGCCTCCCGCCGGAGTCCCTCGCCGAGTCGGCGATAGAAATCCGCCTTCACGTTGAGGTTTTCGCTCCGCGCTTCGATTACGAGGTCGTGATTGAAAATCTCCGAGAGCTTCGTGGTGACGACGACCGTTGCGAGCCGTCGCTCCACCTCTTCCTCGGTGATTGTTCCCTTCTTGAGCGCGAAGGCATACTTCGCGCGAAGCTTGGGGATGACGCTGGATGCGAACTCCGGGAGCGGAACATGGCCCGTCACCTTGTAGCCCGCCTCGAGGCAAAGCCACGCGATGGCACCGCCCATGAAGCCGTCGATGCCGTCGACTGCGACGTATTCGATTTTCCTTGGCTTGCCGAGGAATCCTTTGGGAAGCTTCTGTGTGGACTGCTGAGCGAAGAAGAAACGCATCCCCGCCTTGCCTTCGGAAGAGGTTGCGACCTCGAGGAACGCGTCGCGCTCGATCTTGATCGCCTCTCGAAGAGGAAGAGTTGCTCCCTTCACCATCACGTCGAGTGCCACGTACGGCGCTCTCGGATTCGGCCTTCCCATGGTTGCCTTCTTGATCGTTGGCAACACTATGGACTTCAGAGACTCCGCTTGTGCGAGATCCGGCGGCGGAGTGCGATCGAGTGTCGATAGTGTCTCGCTCAAGAAACAAAGCGCGAAAGAGGCTGTGAGATAACCCTCGGGGATGACCGCATCGATCAGGCGAATGGCTTCCGCCTCCCGAGCCTTGAAATTCTTGCCCGTGAGGATTGCTGTGAATCCCGCCTGGCCATTCACGGGATCGGTCGCGTTCACGAGCCCGCACCTGCGCGGCGCACGCTGCGTACCACCAAGACCCGGGAAGATGTTGAGTCGGATCTCGGGGAAACCGATCGTGGACTTCGCGGTCGCTATGATACCGCGACACGCGAGCGCGAGCTCCAAGATGCCACCGAGCGCGAATCCGTCGATCACCGCAAGCCATGGGACTAGGGACTCCTCGATCCTGAAGAGCACGTCGTGCCCATCGTCGATGAGCCGCGCGAGATCGTCACGGCTCGCGCGCATGAGTTCCCGGATGTCAGCCCCTGACCCAAGGCCGAACTTGTTGCCCTTGAGGATCACACCCTTGAGACTGGTTCCATCCAGTTCGTCGACGAGATCCCCGAGCTCTTTGATCGCCCGTGTGGAGATAGTGTTCATCCCCCCCGAGTCGAACGTGACCCAAGCAACCCTGTCCAGCACTTGGTGGGTGAAAAGCTGCGTACTCATTCTGGCCCCCTTCGTTGTTTACCACATCTCACCATGAGACGGGTGCCTTAAAAACAAGCAAATCCCTTATATCTAAAGCACCCGTCTCATAATATTTTTTAAAAAGAACTTGCATCATTTTGTAATACTTCTCAAGAAAAATCAACATTGCAGTTGTAGCACCCGCAATTATACTCATGCCATTCTAAACTAAAGAAAAAGCCCAGGTTGGGACTTCTCGGTTACTCAATAAAAAGTGTTACGGGCGGCCCCATCGGGATTTGAACCCGAGTTCCATGGATGAGAACCATGTGTCCTAGACCAACCTAGACGATAGGGCCGAAAGTCTTGTAGACAGGGACTAGGATATCAAAATCTAGAATTTTTTCCAGTATTTTTCTTGGCGCACGAGGAGATTTTCTGCTTGTTCAGGACTGGCCATAAGCGCGTGGACAATTTTTTCCATTCGCACGCCTTGCGATCCTTTAATCAAAATAACATCTCCCTCTTCAATAAAATCCGCTAAAAACCGCGCAGCTTCATCGGAGTTTGAAAACCATTTAAAATATTTCGCGTTCGACGATTCCATGAATTTCGCGCGCATGCCGACTGCTATTACAACATCTGCGATTTCCGCGGCATACGTTCCTAATTTTTTATGTTCTTCAACCGTGTATTTGCCAAGCTCGAGCATATCTCCCAAGGCCGTGATTTTGCGCTTTGCGGGCACACTTGCGAGAACTTCGATTGCCGCGCGTGTTGCAAGCGGCGAAGCATTGTATGAATCATCGATGAGAAGAGTTTTTTTCTTTCCCTCGATAACGTTCAACCTGCCAGGTGGCGATTTGACGTGGGATAATCCCTCGGCGATTTCAATAAGGTTCAAGCCCCGCACGATTCCAACGGATGCGGCGGCAAGCAGCGCCGTCATGTTATGGGTGCCAATAAATCCTTCAACTTTGATCGGCATTGTTTTCCAGTCATATTCAAGTTTGAAAGAAAACCCGTACGGGATGCCGCTCCGAAGAAGAAGATGATACCCAAAACCGCGCACGACCGCGTTCTTTCCCGTTCCGTATGTAATCACGGCTGCTTCCGATAACTTGCGCATATTATAGACGCGCTCGTCGTCGGAATTTAAAACAACATGTCCTGCCGGCGGGACGCTCGCGACAAGTTTTCCTTTTTCCCGCGCGATGTCATCGGGTCCTGAAAAATATTCAACATGGACAGGAACAGAACCGATTGGCATCACGACCGCGATATCGGGTTTGATCCAAGAAAGAAGCGCGCTAATATCTCCCGGGCGGTCAACTCCCATTTCCAAGACTAGTATTTCCGGATAAGGCGCTCGTGAGATAATCCGCACCGCTCCCATGAAGATATTTGCTAGCCATCCTGAAGTTGAATGCCAGGCGTTCGGAAGATCAAGCACGGTAAGGGGCACCCCGATCTCGTTATTATAACTTTTGGGGCTTTTTCGTACGGAATAAAATTGTGCCAGGAGCGTTCCTATCGTTTCTTTTGTCGATGTTTTTCCTACGCTTCCTGTGATGCCAATGATAAGAGGCCTGTGTCTCCGTAAAACAAGCGCGGCCTCAAGGCGCAGGATTATAAAAATTATTTTTTTGAATATTGCTGTCATAGTTTTGATTCTAATTCGTGGGGCCTATCGGGGCGAATCTCAAAGTAGGAAAAAAGTTGTTGCATGATGTCGTGGAATGGTTTACTTAGTGTTTCAGAAGCATACCGCGCTCCGTGTGGTTGTTCAAGATAAAGAAACACGAAAAATTGTGCATCGTATGCGGGACCATATCCGACAAACGTATGGAGATATTCGTTTGAGTATCCGCGCCCGTCGCTCAGTGCGATCTGCGCCGTTCCTGTTTTTGCGGCAACCGAATAACCCGGTATTCGATATGTTCCGTTTCCTAAACCCCTGTCAACAATTTCAACCATCATGCGGGTTACCGTGAGCGCAGTTTCTTCACTGATGATTCGCTTGGGCGGGCTTTTTCTTTTCTGAACGCGCGCGCCGTTCGGATAGCGTGTTTCTTCCACCAGGTACGGATTTACAAGGAGGCCGTCATTTGCGATGCTCCCGAGCGCGCGCACCAGCACAATTGGTGTCATTGCAATTCCCTGCCCGAACGAAGCTGTAGCATATTCAACTACGCGCGAACTTTCAAGATTTTTTATATTTCCCTCTACTTCGTTGGGAAGGTCGATATCGGTCAACTCCCCAAGTCCGAATGTTTTCATATATTGACGAAAAAGATCTTTTCCCATTTTTTGCATCAAATGTACTGCGCCCGTGTTCAGTGATTGTGCAAGAATTTCTTGTATGGGTATTTGCCCGCGTCCTTTTCCATCAAAATTTGCGATAACCTCGGTGTCGATGGTAACACGCCCGGCATCATAATAGGTATCGTGCGGGGTTACTGCTCCGGTATCAAGTGCCGCAGCCATAGTCAGCGGCTTTACCACTGAACCCATCTCAAAGAGACTTTCCGTATTTGGATTTCGAAATACAGAGATATCTTTTTCATCTGAATACTGATTTGGGTCAAACGAAGGGACCGTTGCCATACCAAGAATAGCTCCGGTCGCCGGGTTCAGAATAATACCTCCGGCACGTAACGCGCCATATTTTTCGTATGCTTTCCGCAAAG
>MHOB01000013.1 GCA_001821795.1 Candidatus Ryanbacteria bacterium RIFCSPLOWO2_12_FULL_47_9c | reverse complement strand
TCTGATGGCTGGCTCGAGAAAGGTCTTTGACGCTTCCACAAGCGACAAGCGCCAATCCCACGGCACCGGCACCGCCACCAGTTCTGGATTCTTATTGATCTCCGCGATCAGGGAGTCGTAGGAATGCAGTATGGAATCTACCGACCACTCAAGTGGAATTTCCGTATTGATGGACGTAAACCATCTCGTGAACACCTTAGTACTGCGAAGATCACGTTCAAAGTCCTGAATTGCTCCCTCTTGCCCGCAGAACAGATCGTCTGCATACGATGCACCTATTCCCGGCAAGACAAGAACGGGTCGCCGGGCATCTGCTTTACCAGAAAAGAGAGAAAACAAAAACAACACAACCGCAAGAGCCGTGATATGCATCGCCCGCCTCCTTTTCCTTCCTTATTTCAACCTACTGAACAGCTATATAGAAGTTCAACACGAACAACCACAGGTAAAGCGGTACGAGAATCAATAGAAGCGCCTTGATAGTTGACCCTCCTTCCCTCACGCACTTAACTCTGTACCACAAGTACGCTGGACCTACAACAAACCAAATGACCAGTGAAGAAACTATATGTAACCAGTTGATCTGTCCTCCTAACGTATCAAGTCCTATCATCTTTTGCATTGTACAATACCACCTGCAAAAGACGAACTTAGCTTTTGTGGACAAGTTTTGAATTGTTAATGTTCCTTTGTAATCTACAATATCATCAACAGTTATCAACATCAACGTGATTCATCATATAGTATTTGATATTTCTGATTTTTTCTGTATTATAAATACCTGAAACCCCGCCCGTAGCCCTAAGTAAAGATTTACCGCCCGTAGCTCAGTCGGTAGAGCAGCAGCCTTTTAAGCTGATGGTCGCAGGTTCGATTCCTGCCGGGCGGACACGATAAGACTTTCCCGTTTTTTTGGGGAGGTTGCCTCCGGCTCGGGCATGGAAAAAATTAAGGAACTCCCTTTCGCATTTACTATTTTGGTATTTTTTTGATACCATAGTAATATATGATAACCAATTTTAGTTATCATCACCTTAGATTATAATATCATATCACTATGGAGGCAAGAAACAATTCAAGGATTACGGATAACATCAAAAAAATACCGAAATAAACTCGGCGTTTCTCAAGACAAGCTCTCAAAACTTGCCGATGTTACCTACAGCACGATTGATGCAGCAACTTTCATGGCATACGAAAGTAATTCCTGAAATTCTTGACGCGCTTCATTCGCGTGAACATGGTTTAACGAAAGAGGAAGCAACAGGACGCCTCAAGGAATACGGCCCTAATAAACTTCCCGAAGGGAAGGTAGACGGCCTCCCCGTTATTTTTCTGCGCCAATTTCAAAGTCCGCTGATTTATATTCTTCTTGCGGCAAGCATGATTGTTTTTGCAATGGGGGAAACTATAGACGGCTCGATTATTCTTGCCGTGCTTCTTTTCAACGCCATTGTCGGGACAATCCAAGAAGGCAAAGCACAAAACACGCTTCGTGCACTCAAAAAATTCGTAGAGACGAAGGCAACCGTGCTGCGTGAGGGAAAAGAGCTTATTGTGTCTGACAGTGAAGTGGTGTCTGGAGACATTATTATTCTGCAAGAAGGCGAAAAAGTGCCAGCGGATGCGCGGATCATTATAGCTACAAATCTCAAAATTGATGAGGCGGCTCTTACCGGCGAATCAAAGCCAGTGCATAAAATTTCTGATATTTTGGAAAGAGCTGATTTGCCTACAGTAGAGCAGAAAAACATGATTTTCAAAGGGACGCATGTGCTTGTCGGAAACGGCAGGGCAATCGTAGTTGCGACAGGATCCGAGACCGTTATCGGAAAAATTTCCAAAGAGATCGCGGCAATTGATACTGAAATTCCTCTCAAAACCAATATCCGCCATCTCTCGCGGCTGATCATTATCACTGTTGCGAGTATTAGTGCCTTATTGTTTCTGCTCGGTATTATTTCCGGAAAATCGGTAAAAGAAATGTTCACGACGGTGGTGTCGCTTTCCGTTTCGATTATTCCCGAAGGACTTCCGATTGTGATGACGCTTGTTTTAGCAACAGGCGTGTGGAGGATGTCGAAGCGGAACGCCTTGGTAAAAAAACTTCAGGCGGTGGAAGCATTGGGGCAAGCCCAAATCATTGCCGTGGATAAAACAGGCACCATCACAAAAAATGAGATGGTGATCCAAAAGGTATATGTGGATGGAAAATTTTTTGAGGTCGGTGGTGTCGGCTATGAACCAGAAGGAGAAATCCAATTAGACGGGAACGTGATTGACTCGGTTAATCACCCTGAACTTCTTTTTGCGGGAAGGATCGCGGCTTTTTGCACCAACGCCCGCGTGTTATTTTCAGAAGAAGAAAAGATTTGGCGCGTTGCCGGCGATCCGACTGAAGCGGCAATGCTGGTCTTTTCCAGTAAACTCGGTTTTCATAAAGATGACCTAGAGCGGGAGTCGCCGCTTGTTGGCGAAATTCCGTTTGATTATAAACTTAAGTATCACGCGACGATTCACCAACTCGACGGTCAAAAGTTTTTAGCCGTCGTGGGCGCGCCGGAGGTAATTCTCGGTCTTTCGCAAAAGGTATGGCGCGGCGGTAAAAGTTATCATTTATCAAAAGAAGAGAAACAAAAATTGGAATCCATTTTTCTCTCAATGTCACGAGAGGGATTGAGAGTTGTCGCGTTGGCGGCCGCCTTTGGCGAGCCTCGCTTACGGCGGGAAAGTCGCGATGCGCTCGAAATGCTCGCGCCAGAAGAAATTAAATCGCTTACCTTTGTGGGATTTTTCGGCATGAAAGACGCGCTTCGGCCAGAGGTGAGAGATGCGATGCAAAAAGCAATTTCTGCCGGTATCCGAGTAGTAATGATCACTGGGGATCATAAAGTCACGGCGCAAGCAATCGCCAAAGAAGCCGGCATTTATCGAGCTGGTGATACCATTCTTACGGGGCAAGATATTGATGCTTTCTCCGATGCCGAGCTTTCTGAAAAATTCGTAAAAACCTCGGTATTTGCGCGAGTGACGCCTGAACATAAATTAAGAATTATAAAGGCATATAAGGCGCGCGGGGAAATAGTAGCCATGACCGGAGACGGCGTAAATGACGCCCCCTCGCTTGTCGCCGCTGACCTTGGCGTGGCAATGGGAAAGATTGGCACCGAGGTTGCAAAAGAGGCCTCAGATATTGTGCTTTTGGATGATAATTTTGGGAGCATCGTATCGGCCGTGGAAGAAGGAAGGAGTATTTATAAGACAATCAAAAAAGTTATTCTCTATCTCTTTTCTACAAGTTGGGGAGAATCCATGACTATCACCGGCGCGCTTCTTTTGGGCTATCCTCTCCCTCTTTTGCCGGCGCAAATTATTTGGCTCAACTTTGTCACCGATGGTTTCCTTGATGTGGCACTCGCCATGGAACCAAAAGAAGAAGAATTGTTGCGCGGCAACTTTGAGCGGCCTAAAAAATATCTTATCGACAAACTCATGACGCAGAGAATGTTTATCATGGCTATCCCCATGATGATTGGAACACTGTTTCTTTTCAAAGGGTATTTTGAGAATGATCTTGCCAAAGCATGGACAATTTCGCTCACCACACTCGCGGTATTTCAATGGTTCAACGCCTGGAACTGCCGGCATGAATCAAAATCTATTTTTCAGATGAATCCACTCGCTAATAAATTCTTGGTTGGGGCAACACTTATTGTTATCTCATTGCAACTTTTAGTAATTTATAATCCGCTTATGCAGAAGTTCTTGCGCACCTCGCCGCTTGAGCCCTCGGAATGGTTTGTTATTATTCCGATTGCCGCTTCTATCGTTCTTGTCGAGGAGATACGCAAATTCTTTTACCGGAAGAAAGCGTTAATACCAGTATTATGAACGATCGAAAACCACAATTATATTTTTTGCTCGTCATCCTTGCGGGAACTTTTGTCTTGGCTTTTTTCATCTTCCGTCCTTTTCTCTACGCGCTCGCCCTTGCAATGGTTTTCGCGGTCATATTACAACCCATCTATCAAAAAATAGTGGCAATGACTTACGGACGGCAAGGCCTCTCGGCGCTCGCCACCATTCTCATTGTTATTGCTTTTATTTTTACCCCGCTTATATTTTTAGGAGTACAAATCTTTCAAGAAGCTCAACGACTCTACTTTTCCCTTGTGGAGAACGGCGGGAAAAATGCCGTTCTTAATATCTTCAATACACAAGATTCTTCCTCGATCATTGATCAATATTTTAAGCAGGGGTTAAGCTGGCTGCTCCAGCATCTCGGCTCTATATTCGGGAGCTTTATAAAAATGGCAGTCAGCTCCTTTGTATTCCTTGTCGTTCTTTATTATCTGTTAAAAGATGGGCAGAAATTCAAAACGGCTATTGTCGCCTTAAGCCCCCTTGCGGACGCTGATAACGAAGCAATTTCTCAAAAACTTGGGATGACGATTAACGCTGTTATGAAGGGGAATCTTTTAATCGCGCTTGTGCAGGGAGCGTTTACCTCGGTCGGGTTTACTATTTTTGGAGTCCCTAACGCTGTCCTTTGGGGGAGCGTTGCGGTTGTTGCCGCGCTTATTCCCGGTATTGGCACCGCACTCGTACTCACCCCGGCTATTTTATTTCTCTTTCTCAAGGGCGATGTGTTTTCTGGGGTTGGTCTTACTGTGTGGGGAGTGGTGGCAGTAGGCCTTGTTGATAATTTTTTGGGCCCCAAACTTGTTGGCCGCGGCATGCAACTACATCCCTTAATCGTTCTCCTATCGGTTCTTGGTGGTATTGGATTTTTCGGACCCATCGGTCTTTTACTAGGACCGCTCAGCATAAGCCTGTTTTTTGTCCTTTTGGATATTTACTTTTCTTTGATAAGGAGAGAAAAATCTATAATGTAAATCTATGGTTAAAAACACAATCGGCGTTCTCTTAATCGTTATTGGTCTACTGGCCCTGATTACACCTTTTACCCCGGGCTCTTGGTTGATTTTCATTGGTTTAGAATTTATTGGAATTCGAATAGTATTTTGGGATAAAATAAAATCGTGGTTTCAAAAACATGACCCCAGACAAACAAAATAAAAAGACGGGAGCGAAGTCTCTTAGAGTCCCTCTTTTTTGAGTTCCTCGATCAGCGCCTTAAGCGTGGAGGAAATTTTTTTCGGCATTTTTATTTTTACTTCAATCAAAAGATCGCCGCGCGACCCGTCATCGCGAGGCACGCCCTTAGCATGGACTTTCAGAACTTCACCGTCATGAACGCCCTGCGGAATTTTTATGCGAATTTTACCGTCCAGCGTCTCAACTTCTTGGGAGCCCCCCAAGAGCGCCTCCGAAAGAGGAATTTCAAGGCGCATAAGAAGATCGTTTTTTGAACGGCGAAAACGCGGGTGCGGCAGAACGCGAATTTTTACATAAAGATCCCCAGGATCCGCATCGCGCGCCGCCTCGCCTTTCTCCGCGATGCGGACAACTTCCCCATTCTCAATTCCCGCCGGAACAACAATATGGATTTCCTCGCTTTTTGGGAAAACCCTCTCTCCTTTGCACATAGAACATTTTCTTTCGGGCACTTTCCCCCTTCCGTGGCATCGCGCGCACTCGACAATTTGCGTAAATGTTCCGAAGAACGAGCGTTTGGTATCCCGAACAGTTCCCGCGCCGTGGCACGCGGTACACGATATCTCGGAAGTCCCTTTCTCGGCGCCTGTCCCGCCACACTCATCGCATACCGCATGCTTGCGAATAAGCACGCGCCGCTCCGTTCCAAAAACCGCTTCTTGGAACGGCACATCAATATCAATAGAAATATCCCGCCCGCGGCGCCTGCCCCCTCCAGACCTAAACCCGCCTTGCCCAAAAAACGTTTCAAAGATATCACCAACCTCGACGTCGTCAAATCCACGAAAACCACTGAAATCCCACCCGGCAGTGCCGGGACCTTGACCAGTACCACTCACATTACCAAACTGATCGTATTGTTTGCGCTTTTGCTCGTTTGATAAGACTTGGTACGCTTCGTTGACTTCTTTAAATTTTTGTTCGTCGCCCCCCTTTTTGTCGGGATGGAACTTGTGCGCAAGACGATGATATGCTCTTTTGATTTCGTCTTTTGAAGCATTGCGGTCAATGCCTAAAACTTCGTAATAATCTTTCATATTTTATTTGTAAACGTATAGAGCACGACATTTGCCGGGATCTCTCGCAAACCTACTATACCAAAGCGGCGAAATATTTTCAAAACAGCAATAGCAATGAGTATACTAAGCCAGCAAAATGGAAATGCGAGCACTCGTAACGAAACAAAAAGCGCAACCGCAAACGCAATCGGTAAATAATCATTGACTACCACTACAGTACGATTAAGAAAATTGATGCTGCCCCGGTAAAGCACATCCGAGAGAACTTGATCGGCACTCAAACTAGAACCAAATACTTCTTGCCGCTCCCGTATCGTCTCCCGAACAAGAAGACCAATTTCAACCTCGCTTGCGTTTGGCGCTTTTCTAAGAATCTTATTCTTCAAATATTCTTCTAGCGTTTTATCACGCGCAAAATCAGGATCCACCGATTGTATAACGGGCTCAGTGTAAAAAAGAGCGGTTTCAAAAAATTTTTTAGGAATAATTTCTTCGAGAGTGAGCGTTGAAGACGGCGCCTTAAGATACGCAGCGGAAGCAACAACCACAATAAAAAAAGTAATCACGATCGGCACGCCTTTTCTCAACGGCCGCCAAAGGCCACCGTGAAGCGTATTTCTCATTTCCGAGCGAGCACGCAAGAATCCAATGATGCCGAAAAAGAACAAAAGTGAAGCGGCAATTATAAAAACATGGCTCTGAAACCACGCGACTCCGCCATACGAAACAACCGCCCAAGCGCCTACAACACTCGAGAGGCGTTCAAAAAGCGCAAGAACAACTGCCCAGAGAACCGTGAATACGAAAGCCGAAACAAATACGCTTATAAGCTGGGGGGTTAAATCCCACGACAAGTTTGGGAGGAGTGTCGCCAGGGAAAGCCAGAAGATGAAAGAAAAGAAAACGAGAAGAAAAAGAATTATAAACTGCTTAGCTCTTTGTCCCATCATCCTTATTATCATCCTTTATATCCTCATGCTCAACATCCCGCGGTCCCTGCGTTCCAGAAGAACCCTCGGTACCTTGTTTATAAAGGTACTCACCGATTTTCTGGGCGGCTTCCGAATATATCTGGGACGCATTGCGGATTCCAGAGACATCATCTTTTTTGAGCGCATCTTCAAGATCTGTTTTTTTCTTGTTTATATCATCACGAATACCCTGTGGTACCTTTTCACCCGCCTCACGCAATGCTTTATCGGTAGTATAAATCATCGTGTCCGCGATATTTTTTACCTCTGCAAGTTCCCGCTTCCTTTTGTCTTCCTCGGCGTGCGCTTCGGCGTCACGTTTCATGCGCTCAATATCTTCTTTTGAAAGTCCCGAAGACGCTTCAATGCGAACAAACTGTTCTTTGCCCGTCCCCTTGTCTTTTGCCTTTACCGACAGAATGCCGTTCGCATCAATATCAAACATCACCTCAATCTGCGGAATGCCGCGATGGGCGGGCGGAATGCCGTCAAGAATAAAACGGCCGAGCGTCTTGTTGTCTGGCGCCATTTCGCGCTCCCCCTGCAGGATATGAATTTCAACTGACGTTTGCTGATCAGCAGCAGTTGAAAATATTTGGGTCTTTGCCGTCGGGATCGTGGTATTTTTCTCTATCAACCGCGTAAAAACGCCGCCAAATGTTTCCAGTCCCAACGAAAGCGGTATCACATCAAGAAGGAGCACGTCTTTTACGTCTCCCTGCAAAATTCCAGCTTGCACTGCGGCGCCAAGCGCTACTACCTCGTCAGGATTGATAGTTTTATTGGGCTCTTTGTTAAAAAGTTTTTTTACCGCTTCGACAATCGCGGGCATTCTTGTTTGACCGCCCACCAAAATAACCTCGTTGATATCAGAAAGCCCAAACCCCGCTTCCGTAACAACGCGCCGGGTTATTTCAATCGATTTTTCGATATAGGAATGAACAAGCTCCTCAAGTTTTGCCCGTGAAAGCTTTAGTAAAAGATGCTGGGGGCCTGACGCATCCGAGGTGATAAATGGAATGTTGATCTCGTGTTCAACGGTACTTGAGAGTTCGTGTTTAGCTTTCTCGGCGGCTTCTTTCAAGCGCTGGAGTGCAAGAGTGTCTTTCGAGATATCAATGCCCGAGTGCTTTTTGTATTCGGCAACAATCCACCCGATAATTTTTTGGTCAAAATCATCGCCTCCGAGATGCGTATCGCCGCCGGTGGCTTTAACTTCAATAGTTTCAGGCGCTATCTCCAAAACAGAAACATCAAACGTTCCACCGCCAAAGTCATACACGACAACTTTTTCATCTTTCTTTTTATCAAAACCATACGCAAGGGCGGCGGCGGTCGGTTCGTTCAGGATGCGCCGCACATTAAATCCCGCGATCTCACCAGCATCTTTTGTTGCTTTGCGTTGCGAGTCGTCAAAATACGCAGGAACCGTTACAATAACGTCGGTAATTTTACCCCCAACTCGTTCTTCCGCATCCGCTTTGAGTTTTTGGAGTACCATTGCCGAAATCTCTTCCGGACGATACCATTTACTTTCTTGTCCGGCACCCATCTCAATTTCTACCCCACCATTTGCAGATTCTCGAATACTAAACGGCAGAAGCGCCTTATCTCGCTGTACTTCTGCGTCATTAAATTTCCTTCCAATAAGGCGCTTCGCAGAAAATATAGTTCCCTTTGGATTAGTAATGGCTTGCCGTTTCGCAAGCAATCCAACAAGCCGCTCGTTGCTTTTCGAGATAGCTGCCATTGAGGGAGTCGTACGATTTCCCTCTTTGTTTTCTATAATTTTTGGGGAGCCCCCTTCAATAACAGCCATCGCTGAATTTGTTGTTCCTAAATCTATGCCAAGGATTTTGCTCATAAAATTGATATTTTTTTAATTTTGTCCTCTATTTTTAAATTTTGCGACTTTTACTTTTGCGGGGCGCAATATTTCGTTATCTCGCACATATCCCGTTTGTATCTCTTCTATTATGGAATCATCTTTTTCTTCATCATCTGCCTCAATTGTTGCAACCGCTTCATGGTACCGTGGATCAAACTTCTCGCCCCGAGTACTAATTTTCGTAACCTTATACAACGCGAACGCTTGAAGCAGTAATTCATACATGTTCTTCATACCAGCAAGCCATTGACCTGGCGCATCTTCTCTTTTGAGCGCCGTCTCGAAACTGTCGGCGAGAGAAAGAAATTCTTTAAGCAGATCTGATTCAGCAAAATAGACTTTCGTTGCACTTCGACCGTTCGCCTCCCGCTCTGCGTTGATAAAGTCCGCCTTCGCCCTTTGCCATCCCTTCAGATATTCTTCTTTCTCCTTCCCGCAAATTTCGAGCTCTTTTTTTAGCTTATCAATACGGCTTGAAACACCATCGTCTTCCTCAACAATATTTATATCATCCTGTTCACTGTCTTTTGCCATATTTTCACAATAGGAATAATCTCTTCGTAATGCATACGCATAGGTCCCGCAATAAAGAAAAATCCATATTCCTCGCCCTTCCCAAAAATAATACTGATGTGCCTTGCGGGTTGAATAGTATTTTCCTCGCCAATTAATACACGAAATGAATCTGGTGCAATGCTTCTGGCATAATCATCACGAAACTCTTCAAACCCGTCAAGAAATCTTCCAAATTCCTTTACGAGATCCTGTCCAGCGAATTCCGGTTCTTCAAACATTTCGCGAAAACCAAACGGCATTAACTCTCCAAAACAAGAAACTACACGAAAACGGCGCGCAATTTCTTCTTGTACTGTCCGACTTCTTTCGGGATGCGTAAGTTTCTGCAGAGGTGTTGAAGTTTCCTCTTGCCCCGTGATTCGATCCACAAGAAACCGGTACGCCCGCGGACGCGGTATCCGCCCCCCAGAAACGTGCGGCTGTTCGATATAATCTTCTTCAGTAAGATTACTAAATATATTTCTTATGGTTGCGGAACTCACGTTGCGCACCCGGCGGGCAATTTTTTCCGAAGAAATCGGCTCCGCCGTCTTAATATATTCACGGACCAGCAATTCAAGCACGCTCTGTTCGCGGTCATCGAGCATATTTTCCAGTATAAATGCTTAGCACTCTAATGTCAAGAGTGCTAATAACGTAAACTCGCTTCACTCACCACGCCATAGTCTGTTGCTAAAAGTATCCCCACGCCTTATATTTAAAGACGGAAAGAACGACACCGAAAGGAGTCGAAATGTACCAGCACGTTTGGAAAGAAACTCGTGATGTCGGCCGGGTGCGACAGCACGCCCAATGTATCGTTGAGCTTAACCACAACAACACAGAAGCTACGGGCATAACGATACGCCCGAGAGCCAAACTCGGGGTCATCGCGGTAGTCGGACGCGACGAAGAGAAAAATCCGCGCATTCTGACGGAAATCGGGATCGGACACGGTAACCCATGGGGGGCGACACACCAAAACCGCATAGCGAAACGAAAACGCGCCGTGCAAGAATTCTGTCCGAGCGCCCATGTGCGTTTTGCAATCTGTGCGGCAATGCGAGCAATTGCCGAGCGAAGAATGGCTCGGTGGCTCACACGTGGTACATCATACCGGGTGCGTCAAACGCCATGGCAACATAAACGCAAGCGCCAACGAGCATACAACATAAGGCGCGGCATACGCTTCGCGTTTGATGAAAAAGACGCTTCGTTCATCGCCTTTCTGCGCTGGCATGAAGCACGGCATAACAGCAACCTCCAGCAGTATCTCGCAACGCGCTCCGCAAGAATGCTGCAGTTGCTATCAAGAGCATTAGGCGACATGCGCTATAAGAACGGGGCTCTCAAGGGATCTTCCCAACGTCTCCTTGGGCAGTTCAACGCCCGGACGCTTCGCGACCCATACATTTTCACGGAAGTTGCCAAGCACTTTCACCGCGCGCGTGCGCCGAAACATTGCCTCGGTAAGCTCGTCGAGTTGCTTGTTCAGGAGAAAATCCTGCCAGAGGACATATACAGTCTCCTGGAGAAGCGCCCGCGCGAAGACATGGTTCCCCACTATGGCATTGAAATCCGTTTCCAGAAAAAACGCAGGAACGGATTTCTCTCGTACATGGTCTACCCGAAAACGATCACGCATCTCGAGCAATAAACCGCCCCTTCAGGCGGTCTTTTTTTGCATTACTAAATTAGCGTTTCGCCCACTGCGGAGCGCGCCGCGCTTTTTTAAGCCCAAACTTGCGACGCTCTTTGACACGGGGGTCGCGCTTGAGGAAACCAGGTTTTTTTAACTTCTTTCGCAACTCTTGATCAAATTGTATTAACGCCCGCGAAAGGCCGTGGCGCAGAGCTTCGGACTGCGAATGGATTCCGCCACCCTTTATGAGCGCTGTTACTGAAAATCTTGTTTCCGGGCGCGTTTTTCGAAACGCATCTTCCGC
>MHOB01000012.1 GCA_001821795.1 Candidatus Ryanbacteria bacterium RIFCSPLOWO2_12_FULL_47_9c | reverse complement strand
GTCGCCGATCACTTTGGCGTATCCGCAAGACGCATTTCGATCATACAAGGTAGAACAAGCCGTCGAAAAGTTATAGAGATTGCTGGCTACGATGGTTGAGCGTCTTTCGATTGATCATCCCGAAGCTATTTCCCGCGCATGCGTTGTGCTCGGGCGCGGAGGTATTATCATTGTACCGACCGATACGGTATACGGAATTGGCTGTGATGCCGTAAATGGTGCGGCGAAAGAAAAAATTTTTCACATCAAGCAGCGCGACCAGAAAAAACTCATCCCGTTTTTGGTTGCCGATATTTCCATGGCCGAGCGCATTGTTAAAATTGATGAAAAATTCAAACTCGCGCTTTTGCGTGTCTGGCCCGGTGCATTTACGGGTGTTTTCGCATGCCAAAGCGGAGGGGCGAGTGTTGGTATACGCATTCCTAACTATCCATGGCTGGTGGACCTCATCAAAACATTTGGCTCTCCGCTTGCGGTTACATCTGCGAATATCTCGGGCGGCAATGCGCATACAAGAATTGAGGATGTAATGCATGATTTTCGAGATTCGCACGGCGTTGATCTTATCATTGACGCAGGTGATTTGCCCGATAGTATTACTTCAACGGTGGTTGATTTTACTATTGCACCGCCGAGGGTTTTACGCGATGGCGTTCTTGGCCGAGCGCATCTCGAGGAAGTTTTTGGCGAGAAAATCCAATGAAAGACAGTGCAATCAAAAAACTTATCGCAGCAGAAGAAAAGCGCCAGACTGGCGTGATTAATTTGATTGCGTCTGAAAATTATGTGTCTAGAGGCGTGCGCGAGGCGCTGGGGAGCGTGCTCACAAACAAATATGCCGAAGGGTATCCGGGCGCGCGGTATTACGGCGGCAACGAAATTGTGGACGAGATTGAGCGGCTTGCGCAAGCGCGCGCGCTGAAACTTTTTGGACTTTCAGACAGTGCGTGGGATGTTAACGTCCAGCCGTACTCTGGAACTCCAGCAAATTTTGCAATTTACACGGCGCTTGTGCCACTCGGCGCAAAAATTATGGGGCTTGATCTTTCGATGGGCGGGCATCTTTCACATGGATATAAAGTGAGCGCGACCGGCAAATTTTGGAAACAAGTGCCATATGGCGTTGATAAAAAAACCGAGCGGCTTGATTACAACGAGATTTTGCGCATCGCAAAACGCGAAAAGCCGAAAATGATAGTTGCTGGGTTCACCGCGTATTCGCGCATTATTGATTTCAAAAAATTCAGGAAAATTGCCGATGCCGTGGGCGCGATTTTGCTCGTTGACATGTCGCATTTTGCGGGACTTGTGGCGGGGCGAGTGTATCCGTCGCCATTCCCGTACGCGGATATTGTGATGACCACCACGCACAAAACGCTTCGCGGTCCGCGCGCGGCAATAATTTTCTCGCGTGAGAAATATGCGCGTGCGATTGATCGCGCTGTATTTCCGGGCTTGCAAGGCGGGCCGCACGTAAATCAAATTGCCTCGGTCGCCGTAGCCTTGGCGGAAGCGGCGACGCCAGCGTTTCGCGCGTATACGAAACAGATTGTTAAAAATGCGCAAATACTTGCCGGCGAACTTTCTCGCCTAAATTGGCGGGTTGTTTCAGGCGGTACTGATACGCATCTTTTTTTGGTGGACACATTCGCGAATGGCATTGGTGGCAAGCGCGCAAGCGAGATGCTGGAGAAAGCCGGTATTATTGTAAACAAAAATACGATTCCGTTTGATACGCGCTCGCCTGTTGATCCGTCGGGCATTCGCGTTGGTACTGCCGCGCTCACAACGCGCGGCATGCGCGAGCGCGAGATGAAAATTATTGCAGGGTTTATTAACGAAACGCTCCGCGGGGCGTCCCCGATAAAAATTCGTAAAAATGTTCTCGCGCTCGCGCGGAAGTTTCCACTGCCATGATTCTACTTGAAGGGAAACCGATTGCCGAAGAAATTAAAGCGCGTCTCAAAACAGAAATTGCGCAAATGCAAGACAAGCCGCGGCTTGCCATTGTGATGGTTGGCGAAAACGCAGTTTCAGAAAAGTTTGTCTCGCTCAAAGAAAAATTTGCGCGCGAGATCGGGGCAGAGACCCGCCGCTACGAATTTCCGGCTGATATTACTACAAACCAGCTTCGTGAACGTATGCGTGATTTAGTTCACGAAGCGCGAAATGACGGAGTGATTGTTCAACTGCCGCTTCCCGAGAGCATTGATACGCAGGGGATTTTGAATGCGGTTGTGCCGGAAAAAGATGTTGATGTGCTTTCCGCGCGCGCTGTAGGGGATTTTCAGGTGGGGAAATACAAAACGCTTCCACCGGTTGCGGGAGCCATAAAAGCTCTTTTTGAAAAATACGGCATTGAAATTCACGGCAAGCGCGTGGTCGTGGTTGGCTACGGGCGGCTTGTTGGACAACCGGTCTCTGTTTGGGCAAAGCGCGAGGGCGCTATTACAACAGTGATTGCCGACCCGAGCCAGTTTGATGCAGAAATTATCAAAAATGCCGACATCGTAATTTCCGGCGCCGGTGTACCAAATCTCATTCGCGGCGAGCACATAAAAGAAGGCGCAATTGTGGTGGACGCGGCGACAGACATAAATTTTGAATCGGTTTCAGAAAAAGCTTCTCACATAACGCCGCGCGTAGGCGGCGTAGGGCCGCTGACGGTTGCGTTTGTGTTTGAAAATCTTGTTGCACTTGCGAAGAGTAGAAAGTAAAAAAAAGCAGAAAGGATTTTTACTCTGTTGTGTGAATAAGATTTTATGCAGAATACTTGAATTAGTCCGAACCGCCGATCAAGTACTCAATATCCTATGTCGAGTAGATATAGTTTCCAGCACCTATTTTATAAAAAGTGGTGGGAGTGTGAGAAGAAACAATATTGCGAGAGTAACCAAAGCAACACCTGCGTATATCAAAAACTTTTTATACTCTTTTTTAAAAAGATTGAAAAGCCCGAAAAGAGTGGTAACCCCCACAATGAGCAGTGGAATTATTACGGCGAATATAAAGACAACCAAAACCCAAACTGTAGGGCCAGTATCTATCGGGCATCATATCCTCCAAAAAGCATACTAAGTACACCGCTCACAAGTACGGCTAAGATAGAAATTATTGCAAAGATTTTTACATTTCTGTCCATGAATATAAGTTTAATTACTGCTTCTAGTATAACACATTTTATGCCGCCGGTCGGAGTCGAACCGACACGCCCTTTCGAGCATCTCGCCGTCTTATATTTTAATGCCGGAGGGGAGAGTCGAACTCCCATGCCCTTTCGAGCACACGATTTTGAGTCGTGCGTGTCTGCCAATTCCACCACTCCGGCATTTATAATTGTAGGCGGGACGTGTATACCAATTCCACCACGGCGGCGCAGGATTATCCTATCATTTCATTGCGGGTTTTGGAAGATTTGGTATGATAGATTGCATGATTGACGAGCTAAAAACAAAAGAAAGCGTTTTTTGGATTCCGGTAGAAAAAATAAAACCCAATCCTTATCAACCGCGAAAAGAGTTTGACGAGCCGGCTCTCAAGGGGCTTGCCGAATCAATACGCCAGTACGGCATTTTACAGCCCATTGTGGTGACTCGCTTTGAGAGGGAGACCGAGGGCGGTGGAACCACAGTTGAGTATGAGCTTGTCGCGGGCGAGCGGCGACACCGCGCGGCCGAGATGCTTGGGCTTCGTGAGGTCCCGGTGATTATTCGCAAAGAAGAACCGGCAAAGGTCCGGCTTGAGCTCGCGCTTGTTGAAAATATCCAGCGCCAGGACTTGAATCCTCTTGAGCGCGCGCAGGCATACAAAAAACTATCCGATGAATTTGGCATGGACCAAAAAGAAATCGCCGTACGCATTGGAAAATCGCGCGAATCTGTCGCGAACACGGTGAGAATTCTCGCGTTGCCAGAGAAAATGCAAGAGGCGGTGCGTAAGGGTGATATTACCGAAGGCCATACACGGCCGCTTCTTATGTTGTCGCAACGGCCGGAAGAACAAAAAGAGCTTTTTGAGGATATTCTCGAACATAAAATTTCGGTCCGGGAGGCAGAGCGCATTTCCCGGCGCATTGCGCGCGAGCGCGCGCGCAAGGTTGATGACTTGCCTACGGTGGAGACACGCGCGTTTGAAGAAAAGTTACAAGAAATGCTTGGCACTCGTGTTGAGATTCATAAGATGCCGGGAGGAAGGGGAAAAATCTCTATAGAATTTTACTCGGATGAAGAGTTATACGGCATCACTTCAAAACTCATGAAAAAACCGGAGTCTGAAGAGGAAGAAAGGCAGGAAAAACAAGCGGTGTTGGAGGAGCCCTTTACGCTTTAATTTCGAGTTCGTTTACGCCTTTAATGCGCCGGAGGCGCACCATAAGTCTTTCAAGATCGCATCCACGCGGAATACGGCAACGAATGACAAGGTGGGGTTTATTGACATCGGTAATGTCGGAGTCGGTCTTAAGAATATCGACGTTCTCTTTTGAAAACAAGGTGGCGATATCTTTCAAAAGTCCGATGCGGCTTGTGCGTACAATGCGAAAAGTAATTTCTTTCGTTTTTGCTTTTTTCGGATTTTTGGTTTGCATCTTGATGCCAAGCTTCCGGAGCGCGGAGCGGATGTGTCCCCGTGCCGATGCGGTACGCGCCATCGAGAGGAGATCCATACTTGGCCGCTTATTTTTTTGTGTGATGATCTCGACCGTATCGCCCGATACAAGCGTGTGCAGGAATGATACCATTTTTCCGTTCACTTTCGCGCCTGTCATGTGGTCGCCAATCTCTGAATGGACATGATATGCAAAGTCAACTGGGGTTGACCCTTCGGGAAGATCGATAGCTTCGCCTTTTGGGGTAAGGACAAAGATTCGATCCTTGAAAAAGTCAATTTTCAGCGCTTCGATAAACTCTTCACTGTCGCTTGGTGCAAATTCCCGTTGCCACTCTTGTAGTTTTTTTACCCATGATGTTTTTTCAACATTTCCCCGTACCCCCTTTTTCGGTTTTCCGTACTCATCGTACAGCCAGTGCGCCGCGATGCCGAATTCTGCTTCCTCGTGCATTTTTTTTGTACGGATCTGAAATTCTGCAATTACATTGTGCTCGCAAAATACGGTGGTGTGGAGAGATTGGTAGCCGTTCGGTTTCGGCATTGCGATGTAATCTTTGATGCGTCCCGGGAGCGGTCTCCAAAGCATATGGATAATGCCAAGAACCCGGTAGCAATCTTCCGGCGATTCGACGATAATACGGAGCGCGACGAGGTCCGTAACCTTTGATAAATCTAGATTATAGCGCTGGAGTTTTTTCCAAAGACTGTAGTAATGCTTCGCGCGAAAGTTAATTTCAAAATTTTCGATACCTTCCTTTTTTAATTCCCGCTCTACGATTGGCGCGATTGTTCCGAGGCACTGTTTTCGTTTTGGGAGTTCTTCCCGTACTTCTTTTTTAAGCCATGCATATTCTTCAGGAAAAAGGATCGGAAACGCAAGATCCTCAAGTTCTCCCTTCATTTCTCCTATTCCGAGACGGTAGGCGATAGGCGCATAAAGTTCGAGGGTTTCTTCCGCAATGCGTTTTTGTTTATCGGGCCGCAAGGCGCCGATTGTGCGCATGTTATGGAGACGGTCCGCGAGCTTGATAATGACGACTCGAATGTCTTCCGCGATTGCAAGAAACATTTTTCGTGTAGATTCAACCTTGCGTTTAAATCCCTCAAAGCGTACGCGTTCAAGTTTGGTAAGCCCGTCAACCAATTTTACTACAGCGGGCCCGACTTTCTTTTTGAGTTCTTCTTTTGTTATGGTTGTGTCCTCAATAACGTCATGGAGGAGGGCAGCCGCGATGCTTGTTGCATCGAGTTTCAAAGCGATAAGCTCTTCGGCAACCGCCACGGGATGTGAGATGTACGGGTCTCCAGATTCTCGTTTTTGGCCTTTATGAAATTTTTCTGCGATGAGGTACGCTTCATTGATGAGTTTTTGATCCTCGGAAGAATATGCGGAGATTTTTTTTGAAAGCCGTCCCCACATAGTGTTATGAGTCTTGAGTTGAGGGGCGCTTCCAGGTGGCGTATTTGCAATCGGGATAGCGTGAGCAGCCGTAAAAAAGTCTGCGCTGGCGCGTTTTGCGCTCGACAAGCTCGCCCTCGTTGCATTCTGGGCACTTAATGCCAAGCGACTTCGGCGGCAGGGTTTTTGTCGTTTTGCATTCGGGAAAGCCCGAGCATGCAATAAACCTACCGAACCTTCCATGGCGGATGATCATGGGCTTGCCGCAGTTGGGGCAGTCCTCGCCCGCGGGCTCGGACATATCCTTTTTCTCCACGGTTTCGTATTTTTCCTCGAGATGTTTTGCGAACGGCTCGTAAAATTCTTTAATTACCGGTTGCCATGCCATTTTCCCTGCGGCAATTTCATCGAGTTCTTCTTCCATGTGTGCCGTGAAAGTGACATCTACAATCTCTGGAAAATGTTCAACCAAAAGGTCGTTCACGATAGTTCCTACCTCGGTTGGGTGAAACCTGCGATTTTGGTCGCGCGCAACGTAACCGCGCTCAAGAATTGTAGAAATAGTGGGTGCATACGTTGAGGGGCGTCCAATACCATATTTCTCGAGCGTTTTGACTAATGTAGCGTCCGAATACCGTGCGGGCGGTTCGGTAAAATGCTGGTTTGTGGTGACGTCTTCCAATATTACGGTTTCACCTTCAATAACTTTCGGGAGTTCGATTTCTTCTGTTTTTGATTCCCAAACTTTAAGGAATCCATCAAATACGAGTGTCTGTCCGGTCGCGCGAAATACTGCGTTCCCGCCTTGACTCGCCGTCATGGGCGAGGCAGGATCATTTGCAACGTCAATCGTTGTCTGGTCAAGAATTGCATTCGGCATTTGGGATGCCGCGAATCTTCGCCAGATGAGATCATAGAGTCTTGCTTGTTTGGCATCGAGAAATTTTTTAACTAATTCCGGTGTGCGTCGGATATCAGTAGGGCGTATTGCTTCGTGCGCTTCCTGTGCTCCTTTGGATTTCGTTTTGTAGATGCGGGGAGTTTCAAGCGAGTAATTTTTTCCAAAGGAATCTTCAAGAAATATGCGCGCAGAGTGTTGCGATTCTGCCGAGAGATTAGTTGAGTCGGTGCGCATATAGGTGATGAGGCCCGCGGGTCCCTCTGCCAGCTCAACGCCCTCGTAAAGTTGCTGTGCAATCATCATTGTTTGTTTTGCTGAAAATCTGCATTTGCGTGATGCATCCTGTTGGAGCGTACTTGTGGTAAAGGGCGCGAGCGGCTGGCGTTCAATGCGTTTTTTATCAATTTTTGCAATTGCAAAGGATTCGCCTGCGAGCCGTTTTTTAATTTCTTCCGCTTCTCCGGCGGTTCGAATAGAAAATTTTTCAACTTGCTTGCCATCGAGCGAAAAGAGTTCCGCGGTAAACGCGAAAGTTCGCTCTGGCTTGAACGTTGCTTCTATTGTCCAGTATTCTTCTTTTTGAAACTGCTCGCGCTCGCGTTCACGTTCGACAATGATGCGCAACGCTACTGATTGCACACGGCCCGCGGAAAGCCCGCGCATAACTTTTTTCCAGAGAAACGGCGACAGCTTGTACCCTACAAGCCGATCGAGTACGCGGCGCGCTTGCTGGGCGTCTATAAGATACATATCGAGTACACGGGGAGATTTTAATGCCTCCATGATTGCACTTTCGGTAATTTCGTGGAATACAATTCGTTCGGGATTTTCAATGCCGAGCGCAGCTGCCAAGTGCCACGCGATTGCTTCGCCTTCGCGGTCTTCGTCCGTTGCGAGTATTATGCGGTCTGATTTTTGCGCGAGCGCCTTGAGTTCTTTTACAACCTTACTTTTTTTGCGCGGCACGATGTATTTTGGCTCAAAATTATTTTCCACGTCTATGCCTAGAGAGGAGCTCGGCAGGTCGCGAATATGACCTACGCTTGATTCGACCGTGAAGCCGTTATTTAAAAAACGCGATATCGTGCGCGCTTTTGTCGGCGATTCAACGATTACCAATGTTCCCGAATTTTTTATTTTTGACTTTTTATTTTGCATTTTGACTTTTGTGTTATATTTTTCGATACATTCCTCCACCGATACTTTTGATGAGTCCGCGGATTTCAAGGGCGCTTGCGTTTGCGAGTACGGCGTTTGCGCCAAGATGGGTTTTCTTGATGATTTCATCAAGCCCCAGCTCTTCGCTCAACACGTCAAGAATTTTCTGCTCTTCTTCGGATACTTCAACTCTGACTCCGGGAGTCAGAGTTTCGAGTTCAAAGCCGAGTTCTTCCAATATATCATCTGGGCTTGTAATAGGATGCGCGCCTTGCCGGATGAGGTTATTCGTTCCCCGCGCCATTGGGTTCGTGATTGCCCCGGGAAGCGCAAAGACTTCGCGATTATATTCTGTCGCAAAGCGCGCGGTGATGAGCGCGCCACTTTTTTCGCCCGCCTCAATAATCACAGCTGCTTTTACAATGCCCGCAATAATACGATTTCTTTGCGGAAATGTCCAGAGCTCGGGTTTTTGATCTTCCGGATATTCACTGACAAGCGCTCCGCCTGCTTGTACAATCCGGCGCGAAAGATCTCTATTTTCCTGCGGGTATATAACATCTTCGCGGAGCCCTGAACCCAGAACCGCAATTGTAGGTACGTTTTCTTCAAGCGCAACACGGTGCGCGATCGAGTCAACGCCGTTTGCCATGCCCGAGGCAATGGCGATTTTTTTCCGCGCAAGCGCACGCGTGATCTCTTGAGCCATGTCCCGCCCGTATGATGTGGGCCGGCGAGTACCCACGACCGCGACCACGAGCGTATCCGGCGGGGGGAGTGTTCCTTTCACATAGAGATTTTTTGGCTGTGCTTTCTGGGGAAGCTCGCAGAGCAGCGCGGGCCACTGGCTTGAACTTCGCGAAATCCTATAAATAGTAGGTTCGCCCATATGTGCGACTGTACTTGATTATACGGCGTATCGTCAAACATGCCCTGTGGATGGCCTTGACTTTTTCTATTTTTTTAAGTATTCTATGCACGGCACAAAGCAAAGATTTTGCACTTTGACCTACGATTCTATTGGTGTTTTCAGCGCCCGCGAGTGTATCGTGGGAAGAGAGGAATAGACCATGAGGAGAATTATCCTTGCACACAAGGTTCGGGGCACGTTCGTGTACCCAAAGGAACACAAGCGCGGCCAGCTTCATCCCGGGCTGTTGCTTGTACACGGCTGGCGCGGTGGTTCGCGTCGGTACATCGAGATGGGCGAGACGCTGTTCGCGCCACTCGGTTTCGTGTGTTTCGCGCTCGACTTGCGTGGCCACGGAAAGTCGGGCGGCGACATCGAAAAGGTTTCCCGCAAGGATCACCTCGACGATGTCGTTGCCGCCTACGATGCGCTCGTGGCAAATCCGCGCGTGGATGCGGGGCGTGTCTACGCGTTCGGGGCAAGCTACGGGGCGTACCTCGTGGCACTTGCTTCGGGTCGCAGGCGCTTCCGGGGGCTTGCGCTTCGCGCGCCCGCGTCGCACCCAGACCGCGGCTTCCGTCGGCGCTACAACTACGTCACGGATGAGGAGCGCAACGTGTATCGCCGCACCGCGCTCTGGCCGGATGCCAACCGCGCATTCCGGGCGCTTGCACGTTTCGCGGGAGATGTGCTTTTGATCGACGGATGGCGGGACGACATCGTCCCGCACCGGACGATTCTCAACTATCTCCGCGCGCTCGAAAAGGCGCGGGTCACCCGCCACCAGATCATGTGCGCCGACCACGTGCTCTCGTCCCCGCGCGCGCGAAACGCCGTCAACCGAGCCGTCGCCAACTGGCTCCAGAAGCAGGTTTCCAAAAAGAACTAGGGGACCTGCTTTTTCATTTGTATATAATGCTTTTTAGGGTATTTTTGGCGAGATATTGACTTTTTTAATATAATATAGTATAATCATCGCGAACCTGAAACGCACCTGTTGTTTGAATCCTTTTTTAGTGTGACTCAACAAGGGAGTTTGAAGCTCCCTTCAACTGCGAGGAGGAAGAAGAGATGGATAGCAAGCTGACGTTCGGTGGTGTGGTGGTTTCGACCCCGCACCCGCAGAAGGACCCGGTCGTGCGGCGGAC
>MHOB01000011.1 GCA_001821795.1 Candidatus Ryanbacteria bacterium RIFCSPLOWO2_12_FULL_47_9c | reverse complement strand
ACGATCGATTACCATTTTTTCGGGCGCCTTGCCCTTGCGAAAACCTTCAACTTCAGTTCCCGAGACATATTTATTGGTTGTTGCCGCGATATACTTTGCGAATGCTTCAGCGGGGAGCTCGCCGGAAACCTCAACGCGCGATCCGGCAAGTTGTGTAATCGTGATTTTCATAAGAAGTCATTATACTTAAAAAAAATTCCGGCGTAAACCGCCTGTTTTCGTAGGCCGTGTCATTTAGTAAGAAAAAACCGCTCCCCCGCGATTTGTTGCGAAGAGGCGGTGATGGCCTATGGCCAGAAGTTGTCGTTGTCGGAGCGGCCCGATCCCATGGATCCGCCGCCCGAGTAGATCGTCTCGCCGTCCTTGAGGACGGCGTTGCCGAAGGTGTACCATCCGCGGAGGTGATTGGCGTAGCGGCTCCCGCGGCCGCCGCGCTCCCGGTCGCCGCTGTTCGTCCACTGGTCGCGGACGACCTGTGGGAGGTAGGGCGCGAAAGTGTAGTCCGCTCCGTCGGACCTTGTTGCCCCGAAGTTGGTGTCCTTGCTCTTGACGCTCGCCGGGTCGATGAACTCGCAGACGCCCCAGATCTCGACACACACCCCGGGGCAGTAGTAGTGCCACTCGCACCATGAAGCCGTCTGCCACGTGTCGTTGCTCGAGGCCGTCGCAGAGCGCCAAACCTCGTGGATGTCCGCCTTCTGGATGTAGACCGAGGCACACTCGGTATCTCCGTCGCACACCCAGGCGGACGACCACGGACCCTCCTCGGTCCGGTGTTGCTCGGTGCCAGCGTGGCCGGTACCAACCCACGCGACGACGGCGAGCATCACGGCAACCAGAATCAGCCCCAGATACCTCATCGGTCTCATGACCTCCTCCTTGTTTTGCCCAACGCTCCATGCGCCAGGTCTAGTTCAAAATACTAATATATTATGAGAATTTTGTCAAGATCTGTGTATCAAAAGCTTTATCAGAGAAACTTTACAATCAAGAGCGCAACGATGTTGACGACTGGCAGTTGCGCGCTAGTCTTGAAGAGAAAACAGTTCCTACCGAGATTCCGGTCGGAAGAGCAAAAGGAAAGAACAATGAAAAGAAGGCGCGTGGCTTTTGTGGGAGTTTTCACTGCCCTTGTCACTCCATTTCGCCAAGGAGTGGTTGACGAGCGCAGGTTCGAACAGCAGATCAGCCGGCAAATTTCAGGTGGGGTTGATGGTATCGTGCCGGTTGGCACAACAGGTGAGTCACCTACGCTCGACTTCGAGGAACACGAACGGATTGTGGAACTTGCCGTGAGTGTTGCTGCCGGGCGTGTGCCGGTCATTGCAGGTACCGGCGGCAACTCCACTGCTGAAGCGGTTCGACTCACGCAAGCAGCCGAGAAGGCCGGGGCAGACGCTTCACTGCAGGTGGTTCCCTATTACAACAGGCCGACTCAACAAGGTCTTACCTCCCACTTCCGGGCGATTGCATCCGCAACGAGTCTTCCCATCATTCTCTACAACATTCCATCGCGGTGTGGCGTCGAGATCGCCGTAGAAACCGTGGTGGAGCTCGCGCACACATGCCCCACGATTGTCGGCATCAAAGAAGCTGGCGGTAACTGCAACCGAGTTAGCCGCCTGCGGTGCGAGCTGAGCGAGGAGTTCTCGATCTTGAGCGGGGATGACGCGCTTACGCTTCCCTTCATGTCGGTGGGGGCGCATGGAGTGATCAGCGTTGTCTCAAATGTTTTTCCCAACGAGATGAAAAGAATGGTGTGTGAAGCTCTCCGAAACGATTACACGAGAGCACGTGCGCTTCACAAGATGCTTTTTCCTCTTGTGGAGACGCTCTTCGTGGAGACAAACCCTGCTCCGGTCAAATACGCGATGAAGTGGCTTGGCCTTGACAGCGGCGAACTCCGTTTGCCGCTCGTCGAGGTTCGGCCTTCGACCAAGGAGAAAATCGAGTGTGCACTTACCGCACTCGGTTGCTCGAAACAGATATGAGCGAGCGAGGATACATTCCCGCCCGCTCTTTTATTTTTTGGTATGGCATGATCAGATATCGGATATCTGATCACAAGTGTCTGGTTATGTTTCATATTTATCTGCTTTAGTGCCACTAGTTTCAACAAAATGCTTGTATTCTGATAAACTTGAAAATTGCTCGGCAATTGCCTTGGTGACAAGAAGTTTTCCCCACCGGTTTTCCGTAATATAGTCTTGATAGCTCGACCACGGATAGCGGTGCTCTTTTAATTTCCATCGAGACAGTTCCCGCGCGTTGCGATGTACATATGCCGATAGATGCAGGAATTGTTCATTGGTTTCGACGTGCACCGATTGGAACGGCCCTTGAAGTAGATACCCAGAACGTTTATAGCGTATATTGTAATATTTTGTCAGCGCGATTTGGACTCGCTGTAGATACGACGAGATACCGCCCTTTTTTCTCTCGCGCACGCCAAGGTGGAAGTGGTTCTGCATAAGTGAAAAAAGTTCTAGCTCCACCGTTCGATTTTTAATGAGACGCTCAAGCGTTTCCGGGGCGGCTGCGAAGATACCGTTTTTTCGAAAGCCCGCAACAATCCGCGAGATATTGTGCACGGGGACGGGCGACTGCAAAAAGAGAATATAAAAAAGCATGCGTGCGTAATCTGTATCGTCGTGGAACATAGCGCGCTTTTCGAGCCCCCGGTTGTAGATGTGAAAGCGCTCTCCGGGCGCAAGCTTTGCTCGCGGCATATTCATATGCTATCTGATTAGATATCCGATGTCTAATCGAGATGTCTAAGCAAAAAGATTCAGCTATGCTCACCGCGTTTTAGGATCGGACGCGTGAGATTCCGTCCAAGATTATTGGGTCTAGGGTGGTTCTACAACAGACCGACAATCAAGAGCGCAACGATGTTGACTACTTTGATCATGGGATTGATGGCGGGGCCGGCAGTGTCTTTGTAGGGGTCGCCGACCGTGTCGCCGGTAACAGCCGCTTGATGCGCTGGCGATTTTTTGCCGCCGTGATGTCCGTCTTCTATATATTTCTTTGCGTTATCCCACGCGGCTCCTCCCGATGTCATGGAAATCGCAACAAAAAGCCCCGTGATAATTACTCCCATGAGAAGGCCGCCGAGCGCAGCTTTGCCGAGAATGAAACCAACTGCGAGTACGATGACAATGGGAATGAGTGCCGGAACAACCATCTCCCGGAGCGCCGCGCGCGTAACGATGTCGACCGTGCGCGCGTAATCAGGTTTTGCGGTTCCCTCGGCGAGTCCTTTTATCTCTTTCCATTGTCTGCGGACTTCTTCAACGACGGATCCTGCGGTTTTCCCAACGGCCCGCATTGCGATTGAACCGAAAAGATAAGGGAGCGCGCCGCCGATAAAAAGTCCCGCGAGTACGAGAGGTTCGGAAATACTCAAGTTTTCAAGATGCGCACTCTCGGTGTATGCCGCAAAGAGCGCGAGCGCTCCAAGCCCCGCTGAAGCGATCGCATATCCCTTTGTTACTGCTTTCGTTGTGTTTCCGACGGCATCAAGCGGATCGGTGTTGTCGCGGACATTTTTTGGGAGTCCGGCCATTTCTGCGATACCCCCGGCGTTATCAGTAATGGGTCCGAAGGCGTCGATTGTGACTACAATACCTGCTAGGGATACCAAGCTAAATGCAGTAATGGCAACTCCGTAGAGACCTGCTATCCAAAACGAAGTGAGAATCCCCGCAACAATCAAAATAATGGGTGCAAATGTGGACTCGAGCCCCACGGAAATGCCCATAATAATATTTGTTCCGTGTCCCGACTCGGACGCTTGCGCGATTGATCGGACGGGCCGGTATTTTTTTGATGTATAGTAATCGGTAATGACAACCATGAGCAGCGCGATGCAAAGACCGACGACTGCTGAAAGGTAAAATAAGATCGCCTCGTCATCAAAAAGAGCGCGCGAAAGAGGAATAAAAACTCCTGCTGCGATGATGCTTGTCCAAATAAGCGATCGGTAGAGCCCTTTCATAATGGCGTACTCGTTTTTTATTTTTCCAAAGAAAAAACAGATGATTGATGCTAAAAGCGCGCCCGCGCCAAGAGCGAATGGGAAAAGTGACTCGGCGGTCGTGTGCGCGAGGAGAAGCGCCGCGACAAGAGTCACTGCGTAGGTTTCAAAAAGATCTGCTGCCATGCCAGCGTCATCGCCCACGTTGTCGCCCACGTTGTCTGCAATAACCGCAGGGTTCCGCGGGTCGTCCTCGGGGATACCGAGTTCGATCTTACCCACGAGGTCGGCTCCCACGTCTGCACCTTTTGTATAAATTCCGCCGCCGAGACGCGCGAAGACTGATATTAATGATCCTCCAAAACCAAGCCCGATGAGTCCCGCGGTGCTTCCTTCGGATAGGTAGTAGATCAGAGAAACTGCTAGTAACGCAAGCCCTACAACGAGGAATCCCGTGACAGCGCCTCCTCTGAAGGCGACATCGAATGCCGCGCGTATGCTCTTTTTTGCGGCTTCTGTCGTCCGAACGTTCGCGAGAACCGCTGTTTGCATTCCGATAAATCCCGCGCACGCGGAGAAAACGGCGCCAACCAAGAACCCGAACGCGACCTCAAACCCAAGGAAAAGAAGTAGAAGAATAAAAAGAATAAAGGCGACAATCGCAACGGTGCGGTACTGGCGCTTGAGATACGCGTACGATCCCTCGCGGATCGCCGCGGCAATTTCGCGCATGCGCGCATTGCCGTCTGGGAGTTTCGTAATTGTGGTTCGGAGCCAGAACGAAAAGCAGATCGCGATGAGTCCGGCAATTGTTGAGAAGATGATCATGGATTCTCGTTCGCTTTATAACTGCTCTTCCTGCGGTTTCTCGGGTTCCTCTATTTGCTTTTCTTCGTCCGCTGCTTGTTGTTCACCCTCGCGGTTTGCAATATCAATTTTCCATCCGGCAAGTTTTGCGGCAAGCCGTACATTTTGGCCGTTTCTGCCGATTGCCAGGGACAGTTGGTTTTCGTCAACAATCACGGTTGCGGTGCGTTCCTCTTCATTGATCTCAACGTCAAGAACTTTTGCGGGAGAAAGCGCGTTCGAGATAAACTTCGCGGGATTTTCTGACCATTCAATAATATCAATTTTTTCACCGCCAAGCTCCGCGATAACCGTGCCTACGCGCACACCTTTTTGGCCTACGAGTGATCCGACGGGATCAATGCTCGGGTCGTTTGAGACAACCGCAACTTTTGATCGGGAACCCGCTTCTCGCGCGATTCCTTTAATTTCCACGATGCCTTGGGAAATTTCTGGAACTTCTATTCCAAAAAGTTTTACGACAAACTGCGGGTGTGAGCGCGAGAGAAAAATATTTGGGCTTTTTGGATTCTTTTCGGACATCAGAAGAAGGCCCTTGATCCGTTCCCCGATGCGATATCGTTCATGCTGAACTTGTTCTTCATAAGGAAGAATAGCGGTGGTTCGGCCGAGGTCGAGAAATACATTTCGCCCTTCGATGCGCTGGACAATGCCGCTTATAACCCCGCCACGCTTTTCTTTATATTCGTCGTAAATAGCTTCTCGTTCCGCTTCCCGCACGCGCTGGATAATTACTTGCTTGGCGGTTTGTGCTGCAATTCGGCCATAATCTCGATGGGTATCGAGCGAAAATTCAAGCTCTTCCCCGGGTTGTACGTCTGATTTTATTGCCCGCGCTTCATCAATCATAATATGCCGTTCCGGGTTAAACCGGACTTTTTTGCTGGCCGTTTCATCCTGTTGGGCGGTTTCATCTTCCGATAGTGCTTCCTCGTCGGTTTTAACCATCGATTCGTCAAGAACAATTTTTACCTGCCAAAATTTAATTGCGCCCGTTTCAAGATCAAACGCCGCACGAACGATTTGCCCGCGTTTTCCGTAGTCGCGCTTGTAAGCGGCCGCCAGCGCCATCTCTATTGTCTCAATGACCTTCTCTTTTGAAATTCCTTTTTCTTCGGAGAGCTCCTCGAGCGCTGATTTGATGGTTTTTAAATCCATACTTTATATTCGCTGCTTTAGAAAAAAAGTGGCCCGGCAGCGCGGACCAGAACAATCGTATCAGTATGCTTACATGCTAACAGAGGGAATTCTTGTCTGTCAAGAAGATTATTTCATGCGCCCTGCTCGTTTTCCCCTGTCATCGCGAATCAGGCGGCGGTATACTGGTTATAATGGATATCAATTTTGGCGGGCTCAATGTTATTACACAGTGCCGGAGGAATCATATTCCTTTGTGGACGTGCGGGCCGTTTTTGTTCATTATCATGGGCGGCGTGAATATTGCCGGAATGCTCACGACGGGGTTTATCGCGCAGCGGTTTTCTGATGATCCCGCGGTCGTGATCATATCGGTGTCAATCATGGCCGCTTTTCTTTTTGTCGTTGGCAACGCGGTGGTCTCGTCGTTCCAACGCCTCGCGGATGCTTCGCGTATAAAATCGGAGTTCGTAAGCATTGTTTCGCATCAACTTCGCTCGCCGCTTTCCGCCATTCGGTGGCAGCTTGAAATTATTCTTGACCGTTCAACACAGGTGCCAGAAGAAATGCGCGACACTCTCTACACGATAAAAAAACAAAACGAGCGAATGATAGGCCTTGTAAATGATCTCTTGGAAGTCAGCCGGATAGAAGACGACCGGATTATTCTGCGCCCGGAACCAGTAAAATTCGACACATTTGTCGAGCAGGTTATAAAAAGCTATGAACCGCTTGCAAAACAGTCTGGAGTTGCCCTGTTGTTTGTCGCGGAAGCCAACGGGCTTACTGTTTTTGCAGATGAGGGAAAACTGCGGTGGGTAACGGAAAATTTACTTGATAACGCGTTACGCTATACTAAAACAGGGGGAGAAGTTTCGGTGCGGGTACTGAAAGAAGGCAGTGAGGGGCGCGTGGAAGTCGCCGACAGCGGTGTCGGCATCCCACTTGCCGATCAACGGATGATTTTTACAAAATTTTTTAGGGCGGACAACGCACTGAGACTCCGGGCGGAGGGGACGGGCCTCGGTCTCTTTCTGGTAAAGTCGTTAGTTAAAACAATGGGAGGCAAAGTAGGATTTGCTTCTCTGGAAGGAAAAGGGTCGACATTTTGGTTTACGCTTCCTCTCATTGAAGGCGAGGCGGCGGGCCAGTGATTATTTATATAATTTAATGTATGAAAAAAATAACTATTATTGAAGATGAAGCAGCTCTCCAGGACGCGTTAAAAAAAGCGTTCAGCGGAGAGGGGTATGAAATTACTCAAGCGTTTGATGGCGAAGAAGGGATCAGTCTTGTCAAAAGCGCGCTGCCTGATCTTGTGCTCCTTGATCTTGTGCTTCCCAAAAAGCACGGATTTGAGGTGCTCCAGGAAATGAAGGCAGACGAAACCACAAAAAATATTCCGGTGTTGGTGCTGACAAACCTTGAAGAGAGTACCGAAGTGATGAAAGCAATTGAGTTGGGGGCTCGCGGATACCTCATTAAGGCGAATTACGCCCTCAAAGAAGTAATTGCCAAAGTCAAGGATATTATCGGATGAAAATTGAGCCAAAGCAGCTTAAATCTTTTCTGCTTGACTCCGGCTTGCTCGCTGAGAAGGATATTGATATTGCATTTAAGCGTGCGCAGGAACTTCATCAAAAGCCCGGGGATACCCTTGTTTCGACGGGCAAGATTACGGAGAGTGATCTCGAACGTCTCCAGAGCCATATCCTGGGAATTCCTTTCATTGATCTTGATGGAGAAAAAGTGGAACCAGAGGTTCTCCATATAATCCCGGAACCAATTGCGCGTGCTCATAACATTGTCGCTTACAAAAAAACGAACCGCGACCTGGAAGTTGCGATGCTCGACCCTGAAGATCTAGAGACCATCGAATTCATCAAGAAAAAATCCAACTTGAATATCAAGCCCCGCCTCACGAACGAGGCGTCCATGAAGTACCTTCTTGGTCTTTACCAAAAAAGCCTGGAAGCCGAATTCGGGGAGATTATTAAAAATGAGTCCGATGCGCTTGTCACGAGCGCCATACAGGAAGCTGGCCAAGAACCAACGCAGGAGGATCTCCGCAAAGTTGCCGAGGAGCTTCCTATTATAAAGATCGTTTACACGCTCATCCGGCATGCAATTTTACAGAAGGCATCCGATATCCATATCGAGCCGCTGGAACATGAACTGATCGTCCGCTACCGGCTTGACGGCATTTTACACGACGCGATGGTATTGCCAAAAAACATCGCGTCTGCGGTTGTCGCGCGCGTGAAGGTGCTCTCGGGGCTGAAGCTCGATGAGAAGCGGCTTCCCCAGGACGGACGGTTTAAAATTGAGAGCCCTGATTATAAATTCTCGACTCGCATTTCGGTCCTCCCTGTTTATGATGGGGAGAAGGTGGTGATGCGCCTTTTGCCGGAAAATTCAAAAGGGTTTAGTCTTGAATCCCTTGGGTTCCACGGTGAGGCATTGGAGTTGCTTCATCAAAATATCAAACGTACTGTAGGAATGATACTTGCAACGGGACCAACTGGTTCTGGAAAGACAACAACCCTGTATACTCTCATGGATCTTGTGAACACTCCCGGGGTTAATATCTCGACCGTTGAGGATCCTGTGGAATACCGGATGCCGCGGATAAATCAAACGCAGGTGCGCCCCGACATTGGGCTCACGTTTGCCGATGGCCTGCGGTCTTTACTTCGGCAGGATCCCGATATCATTATGGTCGGCGAGATCCGTGACACCGAAACCGCAAACCTTGCGATCAACGCGTCTCTTACCGGCCACTTGGTTCTCTCGACGCTTCACACGAACTCCGCGGCAGGCGCGCTTCCCCGGCTTCTTGATCTTGGGGTTGAGCCATTTCTTATCGCTTCGACCGTGAACGTGATTATTGCCCAGCGCCTTGTGCGGGTACTGTATGCAAAAGGAAAAAAGGAGCAGGCTCTTTCTAAAGATAAAATCGAGCAGCTTTCAAAAGTTGTCGACCTCGAGCGGATACTGAAGTTTTTGAAAGCCGAGAAAATTATTTCCGAGAAAGCAAAGATTGAAGATGTTCCATTTTACACTACCGAGCCTTCTCCCGATGCTCCGGACGGGTATCAAGGGCGCATTGGCATACATGAAGTTATGACGGTCAGCCAAACCGTAAAGGAGCTTATTATGAAGAATGCGAATTCTGACGAGATAGAAAAAGAAGCAAAAAGAGCCGGGATGATGACAATGCTCGAGGACGGAATTTTTAAAGCGGCGCAGGGTATTACGACAATTGAAGAAGTACTCCGCGTCACGCAGGAGTAACTATGTCGAAATTCCAATATCGTGCTCGTGATGTTTCCGGAGCGGAAGCGAGCGGGGTGCGTGACGCGGAGGATAAGTTTGAACTCGCGCGTATTTTAAGAGCGGAAGGGTTTCTGCTTTTGGAGGCAACCGACAACACAGCGGGCTCTGCCCCCCGCGGTTTTAATTTTGAAATCAGTCCCGATTTTCTAAAAAAATTTCAGCGCGTATCAATTGCAGAGAAAATAGTTTTTTCAAAAAACTTAAGCGTCATGATTGGAGCGGGACTTCCTCTTACGCGCGCCCTTGACGCGATGAGCCGCGAGTCACACAATCAGAGATTCAAGGATACGATTTCTGACCTTGTTGACCAAATTCGCCGCGGCAAGCCGTTTGCCGAATCGCTTTCGCAGCATCCGAAAATATTCTCGTCGCTTTATACCTCTATGATAGAAGCTGGTGAGAAGTCCGGGAAGTTAAGGGAGTCGTTGACCGTGCTTGCCAATCAACTCCAGGCCGATTACGATCTTATCCGAAAAGTGCGCGGCGCCATGATGTATCCCGCTGTTATTCTCTCTGCGATGATTTTGATCGGGATACTCATGATGATTTACGTTGTCCCAACCCTTCAGAAAGTATTCGAAGATATTAATGCGCCGCTTCCCCTTGCAACCCAGTTTATTATTGGCTTGTCAGTATTTCTTTCAAATCATACGCTTCTGTTTTTTGTAAGCATTGCCGCTGTCGTCGGGGGACTTTTATATTTCCGAAAGACCGTTGTGGGAAAGCGGTTTTTTAATACTTTTTTTATCAAAGCACCGCTCATTGGGCCGCTTGCCAGAAAGTTCAACGCGGCGCGGACAGCGCGCACGATGAGTTCTCTTCTCTCGGCCGGGGTGCATGTTATGGAAGCGCTGGATATAACCGCGCGTGTTGTTCAAAACTACCACTACGCGGAGGTTCTCGTGGAGGCAAAAAAATCCGTGCAGCGCGGCGATACGATTTCAAAAGTTATCCTATCGCACGAGAAATTGTATCCGTCGCTTGTGGGCGAGATGCTCTCCGTTGGCGAAGAGACCGGTGAGAGTTCCCGCATGCTCAATGAAGTCGCGACTTTTTATGAACAGCAAGTTGCCGATACCACGAGGGATCTTTCCACCATTATTGAGCCGATACTGATGATCGTTATCGGGGCGGCGGTCGGTTTTTTCGCGATATCGATGATATCCCCAATGTATACGCTTGTAGATGTCATTCAATGAAACGAGGTGGTTTTAACCTTGCGGAAGTTCTTGTAGTCATGGCATTGTTGGGCCTTATTTTTGCGATCGTCATAGCGGGGTTTAGCGCGTGGCGAACGAAAACGACGCTCCGGGCAACCACGCGCGATATTGAGAGCACTTTAAAACTCGCGCGGTCGAAATCACTCGCCTCGGAGGGCGGAGTGCGTTACGGCGTTCTTTTTAGCAACCAAACAACTCCGCACCGCTATATTTTATGTAAGGATCCGCAGCTCCAGGGTTCAACGTACGTTTGTCTTACAGATTTTGAGATATCCCGCAACGATCTTCCGGTGAACGTTTCTTTTTGTAAAAGTCCCGGACACGAAACGCTCGTAAGATCCGGATCGGGCACAGCTCCTCCGACGCCAATTTTTGCGAAACTCTCCGGTGCCTATGAAAATATTTCTGGCGGTGCGGCCGATGGATATGTCGTGATTTATAACAAAAGTGAAATTTTGGGCCCAGACCCATGTGAAGGGGACATGAGCGTGATTGATTCTTGTATTTCTTCGCAGACATGCGCTGCGGTTAAAATTACTCGCGATGGCGTTGTTTATGAACGGACAAGCTCAACTCCGTAAACAAGGATTTCTCCTTGTCGAGTTAGTGATCGCGGCAGGTCTCATCGGTCTTATTTTTGTGTCAGTCTTTTTCTTGCAGTCGAAGCTTCTCCAAATCAAGCAGGATGGCATTACCAAGACAAAAGCTGTCTATCGGGCAGAGGAAGCGCTCGAAGCGGTCAGATGGATCCGGAATGCGAACGGTTGGGAGGCAATTGAAAACCTTGATGAAGGCGATGACTATTGCCTCACCCAGCCGCCGGGCGGCAACGAGTGGACACTCGATAAAACAACGCCGTGTTCGCTTCTCGACGGTGTTTTTGTCCGTACGCTTCGTTTCGATAAAGCTTACCGACAGAATGACGACAAGGGACCCATAAGCACGTCTGGGTGGGAAGATCCGGGAACGCGCAAGGTTACGGTAATTGTAAGTTGGGAAGAAGGGTTAAAAAGTATCTTGATTGACACGTATTTTACCGATTGGGCTGGAGCGGAAATATGAAAAACGCGCGCGGATTTACTCTTATCGAGCTTATTGCATACGTCGGGGTTCTTACGATTGTCCTTGGCGCAATGACATTTTATATTTTTAATATTATTTACAGCGAAGACGAGATTGGCGCGCGCGTGCGCATTGCCGGGGAGGCAGATTTTGCAATGCGCCAAATTATTGACCAAATACGGGGCGTGAAGCGCATCATGAGCAATGCCGAGGGCTCCGCGTTTTATGCAGGCGGCAATACGAGCGTATTGAAGCTTGAAAAAGGAGATGGAAGCATGGTGACATTTAGCGTCTTAGGCACGAGTCCGAATACATCGCTTGTTCTTGAATCCGCAACAACGCGGACCCTGACTTCGCCGCGCGTTGAGGTATCCCAGTTTTCTCTTGTTTGCATTGGGAAGACGTCGCCTTGTGACAGCAATCCCGGCGCGGTTGTTGTCACGCTGCGTCTTAAAGATAAAGAAACCACGCAGGAACATATTTTAACCACGGGTGTAACGCCGCGCGGTTTTTAGATTTATGTTTT
>MHOB01000010.1:31962-32053 GCA_001821795.1 Candidatus Ryanbacteria bacterium RIFCSPLOWO2_12_FULL_47_9c | reverse complement strand
ACGTGCACTAAATGCGCGTCTAAACTGCGCGAAAAAGGCGGGCGCAATAAAATTCGCAATGGAAAATCAAACGGCACCGAGCGTTGTTCAG
>MHOB01000010.1:17356-31904 GCA_001821795.1 Candidatus Ryanbacteria bacterium RIFCSPLOWO2_12_FULL_47_9c | reverse complement strand
TTGGTTCAACGATATAAAGGCATTCAACGCCGCTAAAATTCTTTGGGAATGGGAAAATAGTTATTGGTTGCGGCAGATTGGTTATTTATCATGAAAAGCGAAAGCAAGCTCATTATTTATACCGACGGTGGTTCAAGAGGTAACCCAGGGCCGGCGGCGCTTGGCATTGTGATTCAAGATACTTCTGGCAAATTGATTAAGGAATACGGTGAGGCGCTGGGAGTGCGCACAAATAACGAAGCAGAGTACGAGGCGGTGATTTTTGCGCTCAAAAAAGTAAAAGCGCTTTTTGGAAAAGAAAAAACCAAAACTATGGCGCTTGACGTGAGGATGGATAGCGAACTTGTAATGAAGCAACTTACTGGCCAGTATAAAGTTGAAGAGGAAAAATTGTTTCCGCTTTTTATAAAAATCTGGAATCTGAAAATGGATTTCGGCTCAATAACTTTTATGTATGTGCCGCGTGAGAAAAACAAAGATGCCGACCGCATGGTTAACGAAGCCCTTGACCGAAAGAAACAGGGAGCGCTTATATGAAATCGCGCAGACTTTTGTTTTTTCTTATTATCACTTTCCTGGCAATGGCAGTTTGGACTGTGTACGCGCAGTTATATATTACAAAACCACAGATTCAAATTATCATCCGGTACAATATTGATAAATTCATGCATATTGTGGGAGGCGCGTTTATAATGGCGCTCCTTACCTATATTTTCGGTCCGCGAAAATTTTCTCAGATTATTATTTCTGTGCTTATCTTCTCGGCAATATGGGAAATAGTTGAACTCAATGTTGATAAGCAGGTTTTGTTTTTCTATAACAACAATCCGGGCATGTGGGTCAAGGATACCGTGGGGGATACGCTCTTTGCGTTTGTGGGCGCGTTTGCGGCAACCCGTTTTGTAAAGACAAAGTAATTTTTCATGGCACGCCCCGCAATGCTTGCATTTATTGCGGGGGTTTTGTATGTATCCGCCGGCGGTCCTTTTACATTTCTCTTTCGCGGCGGGGTGTTTGCGCTTGCTGTTCTTGTTGCGCTTTCGCGGATGGGACGTTTTTATTTTTTGGGTGCAGTTATCCTCTTTGCGTTTTCATTTGGTATGGTGCGCGCCGTCCACGGTCCGATCTCTTTTGCGTATCTGGATCCATTGATGTTCTATCTCGGAGAGTTTCGCGATATGTTTTCTCTCAAACTTTCGCGCGCTCTTCCCGAACCTCACGCTTCCTATCTTGGCGGACTTTTAGTTGGGGCGCGCTCACAGATTCCGTTTGAAGTATACGAAGCGTTCCGGAAAACAGGAACAAGCCACCTTGTGGCACTTTCCGGTTACAATGTGACGATTATTGTTAGCTACCTGGGTAAGATATTTTCTTCTCTCTGGTTTCCTATTGTCGGAATCCTGTTTTTCACTCTCGCGACGGGTGCGCAGAGTTCGCTTGTGCGGGCCGCTCTCATGGGCGTGCTTGCGCTCGCAGCACGGCGTTTTGGCCACGAATATGCGGCAGGGAACGCGCTTGGTGCTGCAGTTGTTCTCATGCTTTTCTTTGATCCGACGCTTCTTTTGGGCGATATCGGGTTTCAATTGTCAATTGCGGCAACCGCGGGGCTTATCTATTTTTCTCCAGGTATTGCGCGGTTTTTGGGACGGGTTCCTCAAGTATGGGGGCTTCGCGAAAATCTTTCCCTCACGCTCGCCGCCCAGCTCGCAACGCTTCCGATTCTGTTTTATTATTTCGGAACAGTATCATTTGTCGCACCCATTACCAATGTACTTGTATTAATGGTCATTCCTCTTACTATGTTGTTTGGCTTTTTTGTTGGAATTGCCGGCTTTATCCATCCGGTGCTTGCCGCGCTCTTCGCCCAGCCAACGTGGCTTCTCCTTACCTACCAGCTTTCAGTAATTCAATTTTTTGCGAACGCACCGACAAATTTCTTATAATATATAGTGGACTCAAAATAAATGTTTCTAAAATCGCAAAAAATTATTCTTGGTGTTTTTCTGCTCGTTGCGGTTTTTGTTTGGCGCGCGGTTTTTGTGGGTTCCTCTGGGCTGCTTTTAGTTTCGTTCCTCGACGTCGGTCAGGGAGACGCGATTTTTATTGAGACCCCGTCAGGAAAGCAGGTTCTTATTGATGGGGGATACGGGCGGCAGGTTTTGTCTCGGTTGGGGCGTGTCATGCCGGGGTACGATAAATCAATTGATCTTGTGATTGCAACGCATACTGACAGCGACCATTTGGGCGGGCTTATCGAAGTGCTCAAAAGCTATGACGTGCGGACGGTTGTCGAAAACGGTTTTCAGGATAATTCCGTACTCCTTGCGGAGTGGAACAAAGAAGTTGAAAAAAACGGCGCGCGGCGCGAGATAGTAAAAGCAGGTGACCAGTTCATTTTAGATAACGGCGTGTCTCTTAAAATTCTTGGGCCGTTTTCGGAAGATATTAAAGAAACGCCAGATAAATCAAATGAAGTTATGGTTGTTGCGCGGCTTGTATATGGCGAGACAGAGTTTTTGTTTACCGGAGATATAGAGCGCGGGGACGAGATTCGCCTTGCTAGTTCGGGCGCTGAGCTTAAAAGCGATGTTTTGAAAGTTGCGCACCATGGTTCACAATATTCCACGACCCGTCTTTTCCTTGAAAAAGTCATGCCCGTCTATACTGTTATCTCTGTTGGCAAGAAGAATCGCTATGGCCACCCGCATACAGAAACGCTCTCGCGGCTTGCATCGATAGGATCTACGCTTTTCCGGACCGACTATGATGGTGGAATTACATTTATGAGCAACGGCAGGTTTCTTTCTCTCCGGCGGTGAACTAGATCTGTGATCGTGTAGAAATCACCGGGCGACGAAAAAGAGAATTACTGCAAGAACAAAAAGTATAAGTACAACTCCCCCTACAATAAGAGTTTGGTTAAGGGGTATTGATCTTTGCTGTTCGACGGATTCAACCTGCGGCGGGGCGGGCCGCGGTACGGGTGACGGCGGTGACTGCGCGAGTGTTAGTTTTTCATTCTCTGACATCATCCGATCAAAGTCTCCGTGGGCGTCCCACCAATTACGGAGTTTCTTGCCCTCGTACGTTATTTCGTTCTTGCGCCCCGGAACATTTTGCCAGTTCCATACTATGTAATTGAGAACAGGATTATCGGAAATGCTTTTCCAATTACAGCCCCAGTTGGCACAGCTAATGGGGGAGAGTGTGCCGAGGCCGTTGGGATTCCAGTCGAGACAATCAGAATTGTTTGGGGTTGGGTTCTCGCGATCGTACTCGGAGCGCGCGTTAGGGGGATTGTGGACATTGCCGCACCTGCCGGTTACCGGGTTTTTCGGATCTCCCAAGGGGTAGCAGTTTGTTTTGTTATAACAGGGATTAAAAAAGAGATTTGCGAGATCTGGATCGAACGTCGAAATCTCGCTCTCTAATTGGTGGCCCCATACCTCAAGGAATAAGTCTTCTCTTTGAAGGTCGTGTGTATAAACGCGATAAGTTTTTCCGCACAGCGGCATTTCGTTTGTACGATAACTGTTGCTAATGTCGCCGTTTGGTCCCGACATTTTTGATTCCGAGTGGGCATATCCCGGTTTTGCCCATGATTTAAATAGCCATACTTCGACAACATTCTTATTACGAACGTAGTCACAAATTGCGTTGTCGTTAAGTACGCGCGTGTAATCGAGATAAAATGGCCCCGGACCCGCGGGCGGCGGTGTAATGTAAGGAAGCGGTGCAATGCGCTCGATGGCATCAACAATAGTAAATCGAAGCGCCGGCGGGTTTTCGGGGAAAGTGTGGCCACGATACCGTGTTGCGCGTTCGAGTGCTCGCCGCGACGCAGCTATTTGATCATCGGCCGACTGTTTCATTCGGGCAAGGTCCCAACCGCCTGTATCCGCGTTCGTATCAATGATAGTGCCGTCGCTTTTTAGGGGAAAGTATTTGAGGACCAGTATATTAATATCATAGCTTGTATCCGTATTTATTGGGCCATGGTTCGCGTTTGCGACAAAAAATGGCATAAAAAAAATACCCAGTGTTATTATCTTCAGGGAATCAAATACTGGTTTTTTCACATTGAAAAATATTAGTGGTTATGGTATTGTGTTTACTATTATATGCCAATGCCACAGGAAGAGAAAACATTTTTAATGGTAAAACCCGACGGTGTTCATCGGGGGCTTGTCGGTGAGATCATCCGGCGGGTTGAGCAGCGGAACCTCAAAATTATCGCGCTCGCCATGGTAACTCCTTCCCGAGAGAAATTTGACGGTCACTATCCAAAGGATCCCGCATGGATAAAGCGCCTCGGCGAAAAAACACTTGCGACATACCAAAAATATGGATACGATGCGGCGCAAGAACTCGGCACTGAAAAACCAGAGGAAATTGGCCCGCTCGTGCGAAACTGGCTTTTGGATTTTATGATGTCGGGGCCGGTTGTGAAGATGATCGTTCAGGGGGTACACGCAGTTGATATGGTGAGGAAAATTTCTGGCAGCACAATGCCTTCAGTCGCCGAGATGGGTACAATCCGCGGGGATTTTTCAGTTGATTCTGCAGCTTCCGCAAACCGTGACAGGCGCGCCGTTCACAATCTTGTCCATGCTTCAGAAACACAGGAAGAAGCGAGTCATGAAATTTCCTTTTGGTTTACGCCTGATGAAATCCATAGTTACAAACGCACGGATGAGCAGTTAACGCTTTAGAGCAGCTATTGTATAATAGCTTCATGCTCAAGCTCTCGTTTTACGGCGGCGCGCAGGAAGTGACCGGCGCTAACTATTTGCTTGAGACGGATTCCACAAGGATTCTTGTTGACTGCGGAATGTTTCAATCTCCGCAGTTCTCCAATTTACGCAACCGTCAGGACTTTGAATACGATCCTGCATCGATTGATGCGCTTTTTGTTACCCATGCTCATATCGATCACATTGGGCGGATTCCAAAGCTTGTTTCCCGCGGCTTTCATGGGACGATTTATTCTACCCCGCCGACGAAAGACTTCGGCGAGATTATGCTTGAAGATAGTCTCGGTGTGCTTGAAAAAGAAGCAGAGCGCGAAGGACACAAAGACGCGATGTATACGATTGATGACATTAACCGGTCGATGGAGCTCTGGAAGGGTATACCCTATGGCGAGACAGTATCAGTGGGTGATATGCGCGTTGTTTTTCACAATGCCGGGCACGTGTTGGGTTCAGCTCTTGTGGAAATTTCTACCCCCGATAAAAAATTCCTTTTTACCGGAGACCTCGGCAATATTCCGATGCCGCTTCTTGCCCCGCCCGAACGGGTTCGGGGCGTTCAGGTGCTTGTAATTGAGTCAGCATATGGTGATCGCGCGCACGAGGATGTCCCCGAGAGAAAAATAAAACTTGAGCGTGCGATTGAAGACGTGGTGCATCGTGGTGGGACGTTGATTATTCCTTCGTTCGCCCTTGAGCGAACGCAGGAGCTCATCTATGAATTTAATGATCTTGTGGAACATGGCCGTATTCCGCGCGTTCCTGTCTATATTGATTCGCCTCTCGCGATAAAAGCGACCGCCGTATATCGGAAATATAAAAATTTTTTCAATTCCCACGCGCAATCTGTAATGCGAAGCGGCGATGACCTTTTTAATTTTCCAGGACTTCATATGACACTTACAACCGACGAATCGAAGGCGATCAACGATGTAAAAGGACCAAAGATTATCCTTGCGGGTGCCGGCATGATGCATGGAGGACGTATCGTTCACCATGCGCGCCGGTACTTGCCTGATCCGGACAGCATGATTCTATTTATCGGGTATCAAGCGCCGGGTTCGCCGGGCAGAAGAATTATTGATGGCGAGCGCGAGGTAACTATTTTTGGCCACGACGTGTCCGTAAGAGCCGAGGTGCGCGCCATACATGGATATTCCGCCCACGCCGATACGAACGCCCTTCTTGATTTTATCAATGATCATCATGACACTCTCGAGAAAGTTTTTGTTGTTCAGGGGGAGCCGCGTTCAAGTTTGTTTCTTGCCCAGCGCGTGAGGGACTATCTTGGGATTGAGGCGGAGGCGCCTGTTTTTGGAGCTAAGTTTCTGTTCTGATATACTACGCAATATGGAAAAAACACCTCATTCACATCTCAATCTGCGGTTTTGCGTTTCGGGCGGCGCCGAGACGGGCCACGGCGCGTCTGATGCGCTTGAACGCGCAAAAGAACTTGGGCGCGAGATCGCTCGGAGGGATGCCATTCTTGTCAACGGTGCAACAACCGGATTCCCTTATTGGGCGGCGATTGGAGCGAAAGAAGAGAACGGTTTTACGGTTGGCATTTCCCCCGCGGAATCAGAACGTGAACATGTTGAATTCTACAAGCTCCCCCTTGATTATATGGATCTCATTATTTATACGGGTTTTGGGTATTCGGGCAGGAACCTTCTCTTGACGCGATCTTCTGACGCCGTCATTGTTGGATGCGGGCGCATGGGAACGCTCAATGAGTTTACCGTTGCTTTTGAAGACAAAAAACCCATCGGAGTGCTTACGGGAACCGGCGGCACTACTGATATGTTGGAGGATATTGTAAAAGCATCGGACAGGAGCAAAGACAATCCGTTCATTGTATATGATGATGACCCCAAAAAGCTTCTTGATAAACTTACAGAAATTGTCCAAAAAAGTAAAATTCGAGAACGATAAAATATTATGCATGCCCTGAAGATGCTTCGGGGACTCGGTCTCCTTGTTGGAATGATTATCGGGGCGGGAATTTTTGCCTTGCCTTATGCGGTGTCCGAGGCCGGTTTTATATGGTCTGGTATCCATTTTGCGGTTGTCGCCGTTATTGTTACTCTCGTCCATATATTATATGGAAATATTCTCTACGATCATCCTGAACACCATCGTTTACCCGGGTATATACGGTCATCGTTTGGAAAATGGGCGGCAGGACTCGCTTTGATCTCGCGGCTTTTCAGTTATTATGGTTCTTTACTTGCTTATGGCGCGCTCGCAGGAACTTTTTTGAGTTTTTTTAACAAATGGGCTTCGGAGTTCGAAGCGGGAATATACTTTTTTCTTGCTATTTCTTTTCTGCTCTTTCTGAACCTTAAGCGCGCGGGTACGATAAATTTTCTGCTTACGGTCCCGCTTGTTATTTTTCCGTTTGTGCTTTCTTGGTTTATTTTTTCCCGCGGCGATTTCAATGCGCTGCAGTTTTTGCCGGAAAGAAGCAACTGGTTTTTGCCGTATGGTATATTTCTCTTTGCGATGTCCGGCGCGTCGGTTATCCCGGAAGTTGTAGAAACTCTCGGAAGAAAAAAACGATCAATTTTCCGCGGAGTTGTGATTTTAGGAACACTCGTTGTTTCCCTCGTTTATATTGTGTTTACGATAACGATCTTGAGTGTTGCGGGAAGTCATGTTCCCAAAGACGCGCTTTCTGTGCTCCGGCAATTTGACGGCGGCGTGCTCTTGCCGCTCGGGGTTGTTATTGGACTTCTTGCAATTGCTACTTCGCATCTCGCGTTAGGACTCGAACTTCGGTATACGTTTGAGTATGATCTTTTTCTGAAGAAAAAGTTTTCGTGGGCGCTTGTTACATTTGTCCCGTTGATTTTATTTACGCTCGGTTTCAATGATTTTGTTCTTGTTATATCTTTCATCGGCGCAATCGGAATTGGGGTTGAGGGAATTCTCATTACGCTTTTGTCGCGAAAAGTTAGCAGAACCAATATCATTCTTGTCAGTGCGCTTCTTATTATTTTTGCGGCCGGCGCTCTCTTTGAGATTGTAAATATTTTAGGATATATATAAGAGTATGGATCATCAGGCCAAGCTCGATGAACTTAAAAAAGAAATGGCGGAAGATTTCTCGTTGCCTCTTCGAGAGTCAAATCTTGTTTTCGGAGAGGGCAACCCAAGCGCTGCAGTCATGTTTATTGGTGAAGCCCCCGGTTTTCATGAAGATCGTCTCGGCCGTCCTTTCGTAGGACGGGGCGGAGAGCTTCTTTCCAAATGTATAAACGAAATTGGTTGGAAGCGCGAGGATGTTTATATTACAAATATTGTAAAGCGTCGCCCTCCGGAAAATCGCGATCCGTTGCCGGAGGAAATTGATGCGTATCGCCCGTATCTCGCTCGACAGATCGATATTATTGATCCGGCGGTTGTAGTTCCGCTCGGACGGTTCGCGATGAACTATTTTTTGCCAGAAGCAAAAATTACGCGTGACCAGGGAAAAATTTTTCTTGTCGGCGCGAAACGTGTATATCCGGTTTTCCATCCTGCGGCGGCGCTTCGATCAACAACCGTACTTAAAACGCTAAAAGAGAGTTTTCAAAAACTGCCTCGTATTCTTTCCGACACAAGCGTTGACTCGGTAATAACACTGACGCCGGAAAAAGCGCAAGATAGTCTTTTCTAGTTTAGCCGCCCAAAATGAACTTAAGCCCACTCTTCGAGCGGGCCAAAGCGAGTTCTAGGTTTTGGTAGGAGCGGTGAGGGCTTTAGGTCGAAGCTTGAGAAAGACGGTGGGTGGCGTAGGAACGCCGGGGTGCGATGTTTGAAGCACCGACTTGCCTCTCTCTTGAGATTCGATCTTAAGTCAACGTTTTCGGTTCGTTATTATTATATACTGCGCACACATCTTGGCCAACAAGAAAGCGACAAAAGTTGTGGAAAAACTCAATCTTTGTTGCGGAGTAAGGCGGTGTGCGGTATTGTATGAGCTAAGAGAGTGACCATACATGATCCTTCAAAGCATTTTGAAGGATTAGAAAGAACACGCTCCATAATCAATTATGAAAGATAAGCTCCGGATTGAGCGCTCTGCCGGTGTTGTCGCGTTCAGAAGAGAGGGCTCTCAAATTTATTATTTGTTGCTCCAGTATCCGCGGGGACACTGGGGTTTTCCCCGCGGCGCAATTGAGTCAGGCGAGTCGCCCATTGAAACGGCACGCCGAGAAGTAAAAGAAGAAACCGATATCTCGAAAATTCGTTTTTTCCCCGGTTATAAAGAGACTCAAAATTTCCGATATCAATGGCCGCCCGGCTCGGCGGATGCGGAACCGCGCCTGAAATTCGTCGTATTCTATTTAGGTCAAGTTTTCACGCGCGCAGTAAAAATTTCACATGAGCACAAAGATTTCCGCTGGGTTTCCTATGAACGTGCGTATCGTCTTTTGAAACACAAAAATATCCGTTCCATGCTTAAAAAGGCGCACGAGCTGCTTATAAAGAAATCTCTTTGACGAGAGCCGTGAAAGCGGCAGGATGATGTTCGGCGAGTTCGGCGAGTTTTTATAGAAAAAGGCATGATTACTTATATCCTCATCTTCGATGCTATAGCATTGTGGTTGTTGATATGGGCATTGAACTTATGGGGCAAAACCTTTCATCTTTTTATTTCCACTTTGAGTTTTAAGTGCTATCTTGAAAATAAATGCAAAAATTACCAGAACAACCCGATTCTCCAGACAACACAGAGGATCTCAACGAGCCGCGTTATGAACCCGGAGAATATCGCATTGAGATCCCAGTTGACACGGCAAGAGAAGATATCGAGAATAGCTTCCTCGATTTTAAGGTTGAGCGCATCGAATATCTTAGCGAGGGGATTGGAAGCACCACTTTTCTTGTTAATGGGGAATTTGTATTTAGATTTGCGAAAAATGAGCAGTCTAGCGCCTCGACTGAAAAAGAAATTAAAGTGTTGCCGGAGATCCAAACGAAAATTGACGTTCCCGTTCCTATTTTTGAATATGTGGGCAGCCAGCGTAGTAACCTTCGCTTGGTTGGATATAAAAAAATCGAAGGAGAAAGTTTAGAAAAAGTAGACGAGAAACTCACGCGGCAGCTTGCAACTTTTTTTCAGCAGCTTCATTCGATTGATATCGCGACAGCCGAACAGTGGAGACTACACAAACAAAATTTCCACTCATTTTATGAAAACGAGCTCGAAGATGCGCGGGGTTATGTTTATTCGCTACTCAAGCAGGCGTACCCCGCCGACGCGCAACGGATTAAAGATTATATCGAACAACTTTTTGCAACATACTTGAGTGATAAAGAAAATTTTAAGAACAAGCCCGCTGTTCTGCACGGCGATCTCGAAGCAGAGCACATTATTTTCAATAAGCAATCAAGAAAAATAGCCGGTATCATTGACTGGGGCGGAGCGCGAATCGGTGATCCCGATTACGATCTTTGGCGTCCGTATAGTCACTACGGTAGCGAATTTGTAGAAGAATTTCTGAAACACTGTCCGCATCAAAGTCCAGAATGCTTGCAGAAGAAGCTCGATTTTTTCTTTCGCGCTCAAATGATACATCGCACTGTTCGCCAGATCATGCTTGGTGATCAAGAAATGGCAAGGTGGAACCTGGTACGAGTACGTAAACAGGCGTTAGGAATTGGGTATTGGTATCACGAGTTGCGTGAGGATTAAAACTTAAAACCTGTTTTTTATTTCCGTGCCTCTTTATAGATAATCAAAATTACATAAATTGTGCTATAGCACGATTTATGTAATTTTGATTATTTTGTTTCTTTGAGAATCGCTTCAAAAACTGTTGGGTGGTGTTCGGAGCTTGGCGAGGTCTATCAATAGTTTTTTATTTAAAACTGGATTATTTCCACGCCGCCTGGGCAACTATTGTCGGGTTTATACCATGGCGGAGTACATGTGGTTGAGAAAATCTTGCAGTTGTTGGTAAATATATTTCTCGCGTCAGTTATAGCCAGACCGCAGACCCGAAAATTTAGAAAACTCCAAGATATAATAGCAACAAAAACAAGTACGATTGAGTAAATGGCAAGTTTACGGGCATATTTTTTCTTCTCATTTTTACTGAATTTTAAAACAATAGAAGTAACCACTCCAATCAGAGCTATCGTGAACGCCGCCTCAAATATCAACCCATTGCCCGGCGCGAAATTTAAAAAGAAGCCAGAAATAGCAAGTATAACCACTACGCCCATTAGAATTCTTATTAATACGATGAATAGTCTCACGAGAGTATTATACACTTAACTGTTCATTATTCAAAACTCAAACACTGGGAGTGCGAGTTTTCTGAAACACAAAAATATCCGTTCCATGCTTAAAAAGGCGCACGAGCTGCTTATAAAGAAATCTCTTTGACGAGAGCCGTGAAAGCGGCAGGATGATGTTCGGCGAGATGCGCAAGGATTTTGCGGTCTATTGCGACGTTTGCTTTTTTCAGGAGATGTACCAGACGGCTGTAGGAGATACCCGTTTGCCGTGATGCGGCGTTGATCTTTATATTCCAAAGTTTGCGCATGACGCGTTTTTTCTTCCGGCGGTCTTGAAACGAATGAATGCCCGCGTGCAGTAGCGCCTCGCGCGCGGCGCGTTCTTTTTTACTTCTCTGCCAGCGGAAGCCCTTTGTTTGTTTAAGGACATTCCTTCTGCGTTTTACTGAAGTTGTTCCGCGTTTTACTCGTGTCATGATTGTGGAAGATAGCGATTCTTGATTGATTTGCCAAAATCAAATTCTTTCCAGCCCTTAAGGCCGAGTTGTTTCACTCGGCGCTTCTTGGCGCTGAAGTGGTTCTGGTGAGGAAGACGCTTGAGGATTTTTCCCGTCTTCGTTACCCGTATTCTTTTTTGGACTGATTTGTTTGTTTTTGTCATGTTTTTCTGCCTCCAGTGTGACAAGGAACCCGCGCGGACTTTTCTTTGGTCCTTCACTTACCGTGTATGGTATGGTTATTGACTCCAGAATCTTATTGAGTCGATCTCCGATAAATTTTTTATCAAGATATTTTTCCCTTCCCCGAAGTGTAAGCTGGATCTGTACTCTATTGCCCTGCCGCATGAACTCCTCTGTTTTTTTTGCTTTGAGGGCAAGATCATGTGCTCCGGTTCCCAGTCGAACTCGTATTCCTTTTACTTCAACTTCGCGGGCTTTCTTTTTTGCTTTTTGCGCCTCCTTATCGAGTTGGTACTGGAATTTACCCAGATCCATGATGCGCACCACGGGAGGTTTCGCAGTCGGTGCGATCTCAATGAGATCAAGTCCGGCGTTCTGTGCAAGCGTAAGCGCTTCCTGGAGCGGCTTAATGCCCAAATTTTCGCCCGTTTGGTCGATCACTCGGACTTCGGGCGCTTTAATAAATTGGTTGATACGCGTTCGCTGGTTTGCCAATGCTCCATTAGTGTATAGAAAAATCATTCTCCCGTCAAGAACTCCACTTTCCCTCCCGCCGGGATTCACCCGGCTTTTTCTTTTTTACAAACTTGTGCGACACTGAAGATACCTCATGGCTATTGAAACACTTTATGCGTTCGGGAGCGTTGTCCTTGTAAGTCTTATATCGCTTGTTGGACTTTTTACTATTTCACTCAACGTGTATCGCGTGCGGAAAATGATTTTTGTCATGGTGGCGCTTGCGATTGGCGCGCTCTTGGGCGATGCGTTTATTCATCTGATACCCGAAGCGCTTGGAAAAGATCCCGGCTCGCCGTTTCCGCCGCTCCTGATAATCGGCGGAATTTTTACTTTCTTTGTTCTTGAGAAAACGCTTGAATGGCACCACCATAATCATGGCCATGATGAATCTGAAGAGCACAGCATCAAACCCGTTGGCAAACTCATTTTGGTTTCGGATGGTTTTCATAATTTTGTTGATGGGGTAATTATCGGAGCAAGTTATCTTGTAAGCGTGCCGGTTGGAATTGCATCAACAATTGCCATTGTGTTTCATGAAATTCCCCAGGAGATAGGGGATTTTGGGGTTCTGTTGCATGCGGGTTACACGAAGATGCGAGCGCTATTTTTGAATTTTCTCTCCGCGCTTTTTGCAATTCTCGGCGTGACGCTTGTCATTGCGGTTGGTGGTGCCGCGCAGGAAGTTATCACGTTTGCCGTCCCGTTTGCTGCTGGGGTTTTTATTTATATAGCATCTTCAGATCTTGTACCTGAACTTCATAAACGCCACGGTTTCAAAAACGCTGTGATTGAAGTCTGTGCCGCTTGCGCTGGGGTCGCCGCGATGTATTTTTTGCTCTTTTTCGAATAAAAATTTTCTGCTATTAAATAAAAACCCGCACGTGTGGTTACCACCCGGGCGGGATGAGTTCTCTGGGACACTGGGCCTGGTCAAAGGAATTTGCGCGTTTCCACCATGGCTCGAGCGATTCGAGCGTGGTGCAGGAGGTGGGCGCGCCAAGGTAGGCGGCAAGTTGCTTGATCTTGTTGGGCGAAAAAGTGCCGCCTCCGCTGGCTTCCCTTTCTTGCTCGAAGAGTGCTTGGACCGCTCTCCCATAGAGAAGAAGATTGACAGCTCGTCCCCCGCAACGCGTACGCAGCACGCGAAGTGCGCTATACACGCGCATGTGATCTTTCGGGATTGTTGTCGCCGCGATCAGCCGGCAGAAGATTTCGAATTGTCCCTCGATTGGAGTACTGATCGCATTCATTTCGTCGACTATCGATTCATGGAACGGCTTTCGTTTAGTCATTTTCCTCCCCCTGGGTTTCGAGGTGCCTTTCAGGAGAGTTTTATCACAAACGTGATCGCACGTCAAAAATCAAAGAGTTCGATATTTATGGAAGTGGGCGGAATTGAACCGCCATCCGAGAGTTCTTCCCAATGAAAATTTGTTACAGGCTTATTCAACAAAGTTGAAGGCATCTGATTAATTTTACGCGTGGGTATCAGATATAACACGCGCTAGCCGAGGATTATCACACCGGCATTCCGCGCACCCGGCGATTGCGGACCGATGTCCCTCACGCGATGCGTTCGGGATAAACCCTAGTGCTTAGGCGTAAGCCAAAGCAGGTCGGGGATTAAATAAGTTTGCACTTATTGTTGCGTGCTGGTTTTGAGAGAGGCACACACGCATGCTCTCGCCTGATTTTCAAAGGGTCGAGACCCCGTCGAGGCCTAACACTCCCGTATTAAAATTTTTTCAACTCACGGGAAATCTTACGTTTTGACTCGCGCTGTTTGATCACTTCGCGCTTATCAAACTTTTTCTTCCCGCGCGCAACACCAAACTGGAGTTTGATTTTGCGGACTTTATTATACACCCTTATGGGCACTAATGTCAAGCCGCGCTCATGTTCTTTGCCGGCAAGATACGACAACTCTTTTTTATGTAGAAGCAGCCGCCGCGTGCGATCCGGCTCGTAATCTTTCGGCGTATTTGATGGCTGATACGGCGGAATGGTCGCGCCCACCAAAAACGCTTCGCCTCCGCGTATAATTACACGTGCGCCTTCAAGACGCACATTGCCCGCGCGTACCGATTTTACTTCAAACCCAAAAAGCTCGATGCCCGCTTCGTATGTCTCGAGTATCTCGTAGTTAAAATATGCCTTTTTGTTTTTTGCAAGTGCCATGTGTTCAATATAGAACAAAAGCGGTTTTTGCGTTAGAGTGGGCTTAATGTCAAACAATCTGAAAAAACTGATTGCTGACTTGCTGGTTGCTGAAGTCGGCCGTGACGTAATTTTTTCTCTGGAGCGGCAAGAGGTTGAGGGTAGGGGAGACTATTCATCAAATATCGCGCTTGTGCGCGCAAAAGTTGAAAA
>MHOB01000010.1:17139-17225 GCA_001821795.1 Candidatus Ryanbacteria bacterium RIFCSPLOWO2_12_FULL_47_9c | reverse complement strand
AACTTCTGCGCGACTTATTAAAAGCGGGCGCGAAAAAGAAAATTCTCGGTAAGACATCCCCGCCGCGGCGGGCAAGCGTCGAATTT
>MHOB01000010.1:0-17127 GCA_001821795.1 Candidatus Ryanbacteria bacterium RIFCSPLOWO2_12_FULL_47_9c | reverse complement strand
CCCACTGGCCCCATGCACATCGGCAACGCGCGTGGCGGGCCCATTGGCGATGTTATCGCAAACCTTCTTGCCGAGACAGGTTACAAAGTTATACGCGAGTATTACCACAACGACGCCGGCGCACAGATTGCGCGCTACGCCGACTCTTTGTGGCATTGGTATCTTGTTGTGTGCGGCAAGCCCTCAACGCTTCTCGAAGATGGTTATGAAGGCCAGTATGTGCGCGAGTTTGCAGGTGCGGCTCACAAAAAATGGAAGGCGGGGCTTTTGAAAAAAAAGAATGGCAAAGAAATGCTTGCGGAGTTTGTGATTGATAAAACCCTCAAAGAAAATTTTGCGCTCATCAAAAAAATGGGCATTCAATTTAACCGCGTGGTGTACGAAAGCGCGCTTACAAAAACAAAGACGAAAAAAGTGCTCGCAGAGCTTACGCGAAAAAAGCTTTTAGTGAAAAAAGAGGGTGCCACGTGGTTTGCGTATAAAGATGTTGAAGCGGTTGTGCAAAAAAGCGACGGCACGCTCGTATATTTCGCAAGCGACATTGCGTATCACAAAGACAAATTCTCGCGCGCGGATTTGGTCGTTGACGAGCTTGGGGAGGGCCATGAAGGGCATATTTCCAAGCTCCGCGCGGTGGCCGACGTGTTTGGATTCCCGCAGGAAAATTTCAAAATCGTGGTACACGGGCAAGTTACACTCAAAAAAGGCGGCGAGGTTGTCTCGATGTCAAAACGCAAGGGTGATTTTGTAACAGCTCGTGAGGTGCTTGATGAAGTAGGCCCCGACGCATTCCGGTATTTTATGCTACAGTATGCGCCGCGCTCGGGCATGGTGTTTGACATGGAGCTTGCGCGCGCGAAGTCAAAAGAAAATCCCGTCTACTATATACAGTACGCACACGCTCGCGCTTCTGGCATTTTACTGAGATCCGATCTCAGTGTGAATATTACAAAAGCCGCGTGGGAGCTTTTAGATTCGGAGCCGGAGCTTGCGCTTATAAAACAAATTCTTGCGCTTTCGGAAACCATTGAAGATACGGCGCGCGATTTTCAGCTTCAGCGCCTTGCGCGCTATGCTTACGAGCTTGCACGCGCATTTACGCATTTTTATGAAACAACGCCGGTGATTGGCGCCGGAGGAAGTCCGACTTCCAAGAGGAAGTCGGACTTCCAAAACCTCGAATCCGCGCGCCTCGCGCTTGTATCAATCACGCGCGCCACTCTTGCCCGCGTCTGTAAACTTATGGGTATTTCCTCGCCGGATAAAATGTAGTATGCTTTTGCAGTATGGATATTGATCAGCAAAAATTTATTATAGGAGGGCTTGTTGCATTATTAATTTTAATAGGAGGTATTTTGTATTTGGCGGATAGTAACGAGAGCCAAAATGCAAGCGCGCCCCTTGCCAATGTTGGCTCCGGAGCAACAGCGTCAACTATTCCGCCCACAACCAAAACCATGAAAGCGACAATCAAAACACAAAAAGGGGATATTGCGCTTGAACTTTATCCGGACGCGGCGCCGAAAACAGTCGAAAACTTTATTGCAAAGGCAAAATCAGGATATTTCGATGGCCTCAAATTTCACCGCGTTGAAGATTGGGTTATTCAGGGCGGCGATCCGCTCTCGCGCGACGAATCGCAAAAAGAGCGCTGGGGCACGGGCGGTGGCGATATTGAAACAGAGTTGAGTGCGCGTCCGTTTGTTGAAGGTGCACTTGGCGTTGCGCGCGGACCTGATATTAAAGTTTCAAATGACTCTCAATTTTTCATCGTTAAAAAAGATTCTCAATTTTTGAACGATCAATATACTCTTTTCGGACAAGTGACTGCGGGCATGGATGTGGTAAACAAAATTACGCGCGGGGACACGATACGTGCGGTGACGGTTGAATAGTGCGGTTTTTTTGCGTATTATAAAAGAATGCACAGTGAGGAAGAGGTCCTTGGATTTTGGGCCCGCCGGAAGATATTCGAAAAGAGTATCAGCAAGCGCGGCTCCAATGCCAAGCGCTTTGTTTTTTTTGAGGGGCCGCCCTACGCGAACGGGCTTCCTGGTGTTCATCACGTAGAAGCGCGCGTATTTAAAGATGTCGTCGCGCGGTACAAAACCATGCGCGGTTTTCGGGTTGAGCGCAGAGCTGGTTGGGACACGCATGGACTCCCGACCGAAATGGCAGTTGAGAAAAAACTCGGCATCAAGCGTAAAAAAGATATCGAAGAAAAAATCGGCATCCGCGCGTTTGTAGAGGCAGCGCGCGCTGATGTATTTTTGTACAAAAAAGAATTCGAGCGCATGACCGAGCGTATCGGCTATTGGCTTGATTTGGAGCGTGCGTATGTGACGATGAACAATTCTTACATCGAATCGCTCTGGTGGATTGTCAAAGAGTTTTGGAAGCGCGGGCTTTTATACGAAGCAAATAAAGTTGTTTCATGGTGCACGCGTTGCGGCACTGCGCTCTCAAGCCATGAAATCGCGCAAGGGTACAAGCGCGTTACCGAAGATTCCATTTATATACGCTTTCGACTCAAAACGCGCCGCGCGTCTTTGCTTGTGTGGACTACGACTCCGTGGACGCTACCCGCCAACGTAGCTGCTGCGGTTCATCCGGATCTTGAGTATGTAACTATAGATGATAAGGGCGATAAATTGATTCTCTTGGCCGATCGCGCAAAAGTGCTTTTTCCAGAATCGGCGCCACTTTGGAAAGAAAAAGGTGGAAATCTCATAGGACTTGAATACGAAACGCCATTTCCAATGAGTGGCCTGCCCACGCAAGCAGGGCACGTTTATCGCGTTGTGGCTGGAGATTTTGTTTCTGGCGGAGAAGGTAGTGGTGTCGTGCACATTGCGCCAGCGTTTGGTGAGGACGACGCGCAAGTTGGCAAACGTGAAAATCTCCCGACACTTTTAACTATTGATGAAGAAGGCCGTTTTACCGATTCTGTGCCGCAGTTCAGGGGCATGTTCGTAAAGGATGCCGATCCGCTAATCATCAAAGATCTCGAGCAAAAAGGTTATTTGTGGCGGCGCGAGCCGTATGAACACGATTATCCTTTTTGCTGGCGGTGCGATTCGCCGCTCCTTTACATGGCGCGCCGCTCGTGGTGGGTTTCGGTTAGCAAAAAACGAAAAGAACTTGTGGAAGCAAACAAAAAAGTTTTCTGGCATCCGGAGTATATCAGAGATGGCCGTTTCGGTCAGTGGATTTCGGAAGCAAAAGATTGGGCTTTCAGCCGCGAGCGTTACTGGGGAACTCCACTGCCCGTGTGGAAATGCGCCTCATGCAATCACATCGAAGTTATCGGATCTGTTGATGACCTTTCACGCCGCGCGCCAACTTCCGGTAATACGTATTTTTTGATACGCCACGGGTATGCGAAAAAAAATTTTCTTCACATTAGCACTTCTCTTCCCGACGGCGGTAAATATCCGCTTTTGCCTCAAGGGCGGCGAGAAGTAAAAAAGACCGCGCAGTTGCTAAAAAAAATAGGGATTGAACTTATCGTATCTTCAGATCTTACGCGCACAAAAGAAACGGCAACGATTCTCGCGCGCGCTCTCAAAGTTCCGGTGCTTTACGATGAAGACATGCGTGATTTGCACACGGGCGATTTTGAAGGCAAGAGCGTGATGGAGGCGCTTGCAAGCATCGGGGGCAAAGATCGTTTCAAGACTCGATTTGCAGGTAAGGGTGGTGAATCGTGGGATGATCTTAAGGAGCGCATGTACAAATTTTTTCAACGTCTTGAGCGTCTCCATAAAAATAAAAAAATCGCGCTCGTGGGCCATGGCGATCCGTGGTGGTTTTTGGAAGCGACCATGAAAGGAACCCTTGAACCCGATAAAATTCCTCGGGAGAAATATCTGGAAAGCGGTGAGGTACACAAGGTTATTCCCATTGCCGTGCCACGCAACGATCGCGGCGAGACCGATTTGCACCGGCCGTATATTGATGAGATCGCAGTCAATTGTCCGATGTGTGGCGCAAGGATGATACGTACGAATGATGTGATAGACGTGTGGTTTGATTCGGGTGCAATGCCATACGCAGCATGGCATTATCCTTTTGAAAACCATGATCGTATAGATAAAAAAGTTTCTTATCCTGCAGACTTCATTGCTGAAGGCATTGATCAAACGCGCGGCTGGTTTTATACGCTCCTTGCGGTTTCCGTCCTTTTAGGCCGTGGCGCGCCCTACAAAAATGTTATGTCTCTCGGTTTTGTGCTTGATAAGACGGGCAAAAAAATGTCCAAGCGGTTAGGCAATATTGTTGAGCCGATGACACTTATTGAAAAGTATGGCGCCGACGCGGTGCGGTGGTATTTTTTCACAATCAACCAGCCCGAGGACGATAAGCTTTTTGACGCCGTTGATCTCGAGCGGGCGAAGCGCAATTTTCTAGATCTTTTGCTCAATACACTTAATTTTTATAAGTTGTACAAAAAACCAAAGCGCGCTACTAAAACAAAACCACTCACTCAAGCTTCGGGTAAGCATATTCTCGATCGATGGATGCTCGCACGCTTGGCTGTTGTACAGGGTGATGTGACAAAAAATATGGACGCTTACGATGTTGTGGGAGCTGCGCGCGCACTTGAGAATTTCATCGCGGAGGACGTTTCGCGCTGGTATGTGCGCAGGTCGCGCGAGCGCATGCGTGATGGCCAAGGGCTTGAAACATTGCGCGAAATACTGCTTGATACTGCGCGCCTTGCGGCTCCGTTTGTGCCGTTTACCGCTGAAGTAATCTATCACGAACTTGGCGGAAAAAAAGAGAGTGTTCATCTTGAGGATTGGCCGCAAAGACGGGCTTATTCGAGCGCGCTTGTGCGGTCAATGGATGAGATTCGTATGCTTTCTTCACGTGGGCTTGAATTGCGCGCACGGGCGGGAATAAAAATACGTCAGCCGCTCTCATTATTTTCAATTCGCAAATCAAGGATTCGAGACAAGGAGTTGTTTTCTGTTCTTAAAGACGAACTGAATGTCAAAGACGTTGTGATTAATTCTCGGATCGACGACGATGTCGCGCTGGATATTTCACTTACCGATGAGTTGAAAGAAGAAGGACTGGTGCGGGAAATTATCCGTTTCGTGCAGGATATGCGAAAACAGAAAGGACTAAATCCGCACGATTCCATTTATCTTACGCTCGCGGGCTCTCTTTCTCAAGAATCGGTCGAGAAGATTAAAAAAGGGTCGCGCGCCCGTAAAATTTTTATTGAGAACGGTGTTTCTGCCGGTACGAAAGTTGGCAATGTGATCGTTGTTGATCTCAAAAAGGTATGAGGGCTTACTATGGAACGGAGGGCATAGTGCTCGCTGCTTATGACAGGGGTGAGGCAGACCGGTGTATAACCTTTTTTACAAGAGACTTTGGAAGAGTTGATGCAGTTGCAAAGGGTCTCCGTGTTATCTCTTCGAAGTTAAGGGGCCATCTTACGTTATTTTCGCGCGTACGGCTTTTATTAACTCCCGGAAAAGAGTATTGGAGAATTCTTGATGCAGAGACAAAAGATGGCGGGCTTCCTTCCGAAGCCCCGGTACAGGATTTTGTGAACTTTCTCCTTGCGCTTACGGTATCGGGCGTGCCGGACAGTAGAATCTGGGAGGTTATTATCTCAATGCGCGGCGCGAAGAGCCGCGAGGATTTTTTCATGAATAAAATTTATGTGCTGGAGACGCTGGGTATTTTACCGGCGCAGGAAAAGCTCAAATATTTTTTTTCACCCCGTGCGTGTGCGTACATCGTTGGTATGTCGCGGGATAAGTTTTTGGAAAATGAGGAAGAGGTCCTGCTTATTGCGCTTGGGATTAAGAAAATTCTTTCCGCGAATCATATGGTATAATGATGTCATGGGGCTTGATGACTTGAAAAAGAAGCTGTCGCGGGAAGGGCAAGATTTCTCTGGTCGGTACGAAAGGCCTGAACTTAGAAGACATGTTGAAAAACAGGTACCAAGACGCGAATGGCGACGTGACGACAGAAGTGATGATTCTTCTTTTATGTGGCGCAGAATTTTTTGGTGGGGTGTTGGCGGCGGGCTTTTAGTGATCGCGCTTGTTTCGGTAGTTGTTCTTATTTTTTCGGGCGGTATTCGTATCGGAAGCAATGCGAACACGCTTCTTGACCTTACGGTAGAAGGGAGCGAGGAGATTGTGGCTGGCGATAAGGCTGTATGGAAAGTCGCGTACCATAATAACAATACGGTTGCCCTTCTGGATACGGTTATTACGTTTGAATTTCCACCAACAGCCCAGTCTTTGATCGGTGATTTTTCCACAGTTGGTCTCCCGCGTCAGCAGCTTTCTCTCGGAACAATTGCACCTGGGGGAAAAGGAGAAGAAATGTTTTCGGCAATACTTTTTGGCGCCGAGGGTGATACGCAGTCCGGCAAGGTTTTTCTTGAATACCGGCCGGAAGGATCATCAGTGCGGCTTTCAAAGGAAGTTGCGTTCAGCTCGCTTGTGACGAGTTCCCTTCTTGGTATCAGTGTTGAGACGCCTGAACAGCTAAAATCATCTCAAGAAGCGGAAATGTTGGTGCGCATTGTCTCGAGCGCAAAGACGCCCTATCGAGGCCTGTGGGCTGATGTTGAATATCCAGAGGCGTTCGAATATATATCAGCCGATCCTCGCCCCGTGCGCGGAGATCATATTTGGAGCGTAGGCGATTTGCCGCCGGACGGGGAGTTCACCGTTAAAATCAAGGGGAAGATTCGTGAAACCGTGGCCGTTCAAAATGCCCGTGCAAAAGTTGGACTTTATGATCGTACGACAGGAAATTTCGCCCTGTTTAGTTCTACGACAAAGTCGTTTGAGATTGCCCCCGCTTTCTTGGCGGTTTCATTTGAAACAATACAAGGACAACTTGAGCCGGGTGTTGCGACAGCGGGCGACTCGTTTATCGTTAACGTACGGTGGCGGAACAACTTATCGGTTCCCGTCACGAACGCGACTGTGGATGTGCGTTTTGAGGGCGAAGCGGTTGATTTACGTACTATTAAAAGTGAACGTGGAGAATTCAATCCGGCTCAAAATGCGCTCGTGTGGGTTCCGGGACGCATTCCGGAGCTTCTGGTTGTTGAACCGGAAGAAGAGGGCGCGTTTGGTTTCGAATTTCGAACAAAGAAAGATCTCGTTGGGAAAAACTTTACTGTTCGTCTTACGAGTTCAATGCGTGCTCCGGAGGTTCCTGAAGGATACGCGGGCGTTGATATCAATGGGCTTGCGACGGAGGAATTCAAAGTTGCCTCGCGTGTGGCGTTTTCACAGAAAGGATTTTACACTGATTCACGCATAAGAAATTCTGGACCGCTTCCTCCGCGCGTTGGTGAGGAGACGACCTATCTTGTAGTTTGGTCTGTTACCAATACGGCGAATGACATCACGGGGGCGGTTGCGCACGCGACACTCCCATCTTATATTCGTTGGATGAATGTGGTGATTCCCGCGGGCGGGGGAATCACGTTTGATCCAGTAACGCGCGAGCTCACTTGGTCTCCGGGTGCGATTTCTCCCGGGGTTGGTTACAGCACCCGCGCCAAAGAGGTGGCTTTTCAAATCGGTTTTACTCCGTCTGTTCCACAGGTTGGAACCATGCCACAGCTTGTATCGGAAGCTACATTTGAGGGAGTAGATGCATTTACCGGCAGAAAAGTTGCGATTACGTCACGTGAGTTTACGACGTCACTCGATGATGACCCCGCGGCACTGCAAAAAGATGGCAATGTACGAGAATAACAGCTGTGATAGTGTGTACGTATGGTAATGTTTGATACGCTTGTTTCTCTTGCAAAACGTCGCGGTTTTGTCTTTCCTGGTTCGGATATTTACGGCGGGCTTGCAGGCACGTGGGACCTCGGGCCGCTTGGCGCGGAGCTTGCGCACAATATCAAAAATCTCTGGTGGGATCATTTTGTAAAAAAACATCCCGAAAATTACGGTCTTGCGTCAAGTATTTTAATGCCCGAGGCGGTGTGGAGCGCTTCCGGACATTTGGATGGTTTCAGCGATCCGATGGAGGAGTGCAAAAAATGTAAAAAACGCTGGCGCGTCGATGAGATTCAGGGACGTCCGACGTCCAAGAGGACGTCGGACGTCCAAATATGCCCCGAGTGCAAAGGCGAGCTTGGTGAAGTGCGTCAGTTTAACTTGATGTTCAAAACGCATGCAGGGGCAGTGGCCGCCGACGAGAACGCGGTTTATCTGCGGCCGGAAATTGCCCAAGGCATGTTTGTACATTTCAAAAATGTGCTCGACACCATGCGGCCGACGTTGCCGTTTGGCATCGCGCAAATCGGCAAGGCGTTTCGCAACGAAATCGCGCCACGCGATTTCTTGTTTCGCGCGCGCGAGTTTGACCTGATGGAGTTTGAATATTTTGTGCGCGAGTCGGAGTGGGAAGAACATTTTGAAAAATGGCGCAAAGAGATGTGGGCTTGGGTTGAAAAAGTCGGCATTACAAAAGATCTTGTGCACGAACTCGAAGTGCCAAAAGAAGATCGCGCCCACTATTCAAAACGCACAATTGATTTTGAGTTTGACTTCCCGTTCGGCAGGAACGAGCTCTATGGTCTTGCGTACCGAGGGGATCACGACTTGGTCGAGCATGCAAAGCATTCGGGGGCAGATTTGCGCTACACTGATCCTGTTTCGGGAGAAAAATTTTTGCCGCATGTGGTTGAGCCCACATTTGGATTAGGCCGCACGGTGCTTGCGGTACTACTTTCGGCATACTGCGAAGATGAGCTTGGGGGCGAGAAGCGGGTTTTGCTAAAGCTCGATCCAAAAATTGCGCCGGTTAAAGTCGCTGTATTCCCACTTGTTTCAAATAAAGAAAATATAGTTGCAAAAGCGCGCGAAGTTTTCGAAATGTTAGTACCACAAATCGAAACCCGCTGGGACGACATCGGCAACATCGGCAAGCGCTATAGGAGACAAGACGAAATCGGCACCCCGTGGTGCGTGACAATTGATTATCAAACGCTCGAAGATGATACGGTCACCGTGCGTGATCGGGACACAGGCAATCAGGAAAGGGTTTCAGTAAAAGAATTAGTTTCATATTTTCAAGAGAGATTAAAATGAAATGGCCATTCGACTGAAGTGCGATAAGTGCAACAAGGAACTTGCCAAACCAGGCGCGTTGCTTTTCTCTCCACCAAACAAAAAGAGTATCGTACGAAAGTTTCATCTTTGCATAAAGTGCTATGGCGAGATGCTCAAGGCCTTGAAGAAGTAGTTTCTCGAGGCCTCTTTTATTTTGGGCGGTTTTGCGATAAGATTGTTATATGAAATTCACGAAGCGGACGTTTGAAAATGGCCTTCGGGCTATTGTGGCGCCGATGCAAAGCACCGAAACTGTGACGGTCCTCGTTTTTGTGGGTACGGGTGCGAACTACGAAACGCGCGAGATCAATGGACTGTCTCACTTTTTGGAGCACATGTTTTTCAAGGGCACCAAAAATCATCCCAAGCCAGGAGAGCTTGACCGCATGCTCGACTCGGTTGGTGCTATTCACAATGCTTTTACAAGCCGCGAGGAAACCGGCTATTGGATAAAAATTGATGCAAAACATTTTCCGCTCGCGCTCACATTTGTCTCTGATATTTTGCAAAATGCGCTTTTGAAAGAAGAAGAAATCAATCGCGAACGCGGTGTTATTTTGGAAGAGATGAAAATGTATTGGGATGATCCTCGAAGATATGTATGGTCGCTTTTGGAGGGACTTATCTATGGCGATAATTCATATGGATGGGATGTACTTGGTCCCGCGCGCAATATCCAGAAAATAAAGCGAAGTGCCTTTGTTAATTACTGGCGAAGCCAGTATGTGGCGTCAAACACTATCGTTGTTATTGCGGGAAATGTTTCTGAATCAACCACTTTTTCAAAAGTTGAATCTGTGTTTTCCGGTCTCCGGACGGGAAAGTACGCGAAGGAGCCGCCAATGAAGAAAGTAATTCTGGGGCCGCGTGTCCGTATTTTTGAAAAAAATACAGATCAATCTCATGTTGTGATCGGTGCCCTTGGGTACTCGCTTGAACATAAAGATCGATTGGTTGCGGATGTTTTATCCACGATCCTCGGCGGTTACATGAGCTCGCGTCTGTGGTCTGACATCCGTGGGAAGCATGGACTTGCATATCATGTGCATGCGGAACACCAGCCCTATAAACATACGGGATACTTTGCGGCGTATGCGGGGGTTCCTCATGAACGGCGAGAAGAGACGATTCGGAGAATTATAGGACACCTTGAAAAGATAAAAAAATCTGGCGTTACGAAAGAAGAGCTTTCCCGCGCAAAAGAAAATATCAAGGGACGCATGGCGATTTCTCTTGAATCTTCCGATGAGGTGGCAACATTTCTTGGTACGCAGGAAGTGCTTTTAGGTAAGATTAAGACGCCCGATGAGCTTAAAAAACGCATTGAAAAAATCACTGGAGAAGACATCGCGCGGGTAGCGAAGAGTCTTTTTCAAAAAGATAAAGTATATCTTGCTATTATTGGTCCCCATCTCAAGGAGGAAGCTTACGATGGGATATTGCGATCGATATGAGATCCCATATTACAACCTATGAGATTACAACAGGAACATTCGTGCGTTTCTTGCTTTTGGTCCTCGGCATTGTCTTTATATTTGCGATTCGGGACGTGGTCATGATAATTCTTGTTTCCATAGTGCTCGCGTCGGCAGTAGATCCGCTCGTGCGTTGGTTTGGGAAAATAAGGATTCCGCGCGTACTTGCGGTGCTCATTATATACTTGACTGGAATTGTTGGTTTTCTCGGGGTGTTTTATTTTCTTATCCCGCCGATTGCTTCAGATTTTAGGGATTTCTTTACGCGGCTCCCTTCTCTTATTGAAAATGTTCTTGTTCGGCTTCAAGACAAAGCACCATTTTTGTCACTCGATTTCGTTCTTTCTACATTACGGGATGTTGCTGTCAATGCCAACGAGTACGTTGGTATAGCGTTTGGACAATTTTTTAATACTGCAACAACACTTTTCTCGGGGATATTTTCATTTTTGTTAATCATGGTAATTTCATTTTATCTTGCGGTGCAGGATGACGGCGTCGCAAATGTATTGAGAATCGTGACACCAAAAGAACATGAGGACTACATTTTGCATCTTTGGGCCCGTACGCAACGAAAAATTGGTCGCTGGCTACAGGGGCAAATTCTCTTGGGGCTCATTGTGGGCGTAATCGTGTTTATTGCGCTTACGATTCTACGGGTTCATTACGCGCTTGTACTTGCGGTACTCTCGGCAATATTCGAGATCATACCTTATTTTGGGCCGATTCTTGCAGCCATGCCCGCAATTGCGGTTGCGGCGATCCAAGATCCTCTTTTGGGATTCATTGTTTTATGCCTTTATATTTTGGTTCAGCAAATGGAAAATCATCTTATTTATCCTCAAGTTGTTAGAAAAACAGTTGGCGTGCATCCACTTCTTGCAATCATAGCGCTTCTGATTGGGGGAAAATTGGGTGGGATCATGGGTTTCATTGTTGCGATTCCCATTGCGGTGGTGCTTGTTGAATACTTTGATGATTTTTCCGCGCGGAAGAGAAATCTTGTCTAGGCCCCCATGTTAAAATTTTACATCACAACTGCCATTGATTATGTCAATGCTTCTCCGCATCTCGGGCATGCTTACGAAAAAGTTATTACGGATGTGGTTGCTCGCTGGCACCGCGCGCAGGGCGACGAAACCTTTTTTCTAACCGGTACAGATGAGCATGGCGCAAAAATCGTACGGGCCGCTGATTTGGCAGGCAAAAAACCCGAAGAATTTGTCGCAGACAATCGCAAGCAGTTTCAAGAACTCTTGGAACTGCTCAACATTTCAAACGACGACTTCATTTTTACGTCTGATCAAAAGCGCCACTGGCCGGGCGCTGTAAAGTTGTGGGAGAAACTTGCTGATGCGGGCGATCTGTATAAAGCGAAATACGAGGGTCTTTACTGTGTGGGGCATGAGGCGTTTGTAACTGAAAAAGATTTAGTCAATGGTGTTTGCGCTGATCACCAGCAAAAACCGGAAGTGATCGAAGAAGAAAATTATTTCTTCCGACTATCAAAATACGCGGCCCGCGTTAAAAAGGCGGTTGAATCGGACGAGCTTAGGGTTTTGCCGGAATCACGTAAAAACGAAGTGCTTGCATTTTTGACTGGCAATGTTGAAGACGTGAGCTTTTCCCGCCCGTCAAAAGATATTACATGGGGGGTTCCCGTACCCAAAGATCCCGAGCACACGATGTATGTATGGGCCGAGGCGCTTACAAATTATATTTCCGCGCTTGGATATGGAAGTGCTGATGAGGCGCGCTTTGAAAAATTTTGGCCCGCAGATGTTCATATTATAGGCAAGGATATTTTGCGTTTCCACGCGGTTTACTGGCCGGCTATGCTTTTGGCTACCGGGTTGCCATTGCCAAAAACGATTTTCGTGCACGGTATGATTCTCTCAAAAGGTCAGAAGATGTCAAAAACAATCGGTAATGTCATCAACCCGGTTGAGATGATCAGCGAATTCGGCGCGGATGCATTTCGGTATTTTGTCTCGCGCGAAATCCCATTTGGAGAGGACGGCGATTTTACGCGCGAGCGGTTTCGTGAAGTTTACGAAGGTTCGCTTGCCCATGGGCTTGGAAATTTAGCATCGCGCACGGCGGCAATGATTGAAAAATATTTCTCGGGCGCTATTGAATGTCCGGAGGAAGCAGAACGCATGTCCGTGCCTACTCGTCGCGAGCTCCGCAAGGAAGTTTCATCGGAACGGGTGTCTCTTTCTGGTGAAAGCATCGAGCGTTACTTTACGCTCGGCGTCGTCAGATTTTTTGAGGATGCGATGGCTTCGTATAAACTTACCGATGCGATTTCTGTCTTGCAGGCATTTTGGACGCTGCTCGACGGTTATATTCAAGATTACGAGCCCTACCGGCTTGTCAAAACTGATCCGGAAAAAGCAAAAATTATTTTATGGAATGTCGCTTGGCATATTGTGCGCTCGGCAGTTTTGCTCGAGCCGTTTATGCCAGAGACTTCGGCAGCGCTTCTAAAACTTTTTGGTGTATCTCGCGCGGATGCGGAGAGTCCTGCGCGCATTGTGATCTCAAAATCTGGGCCGCTTTTCCCGTCGAAAGAAGAGAAAAAATAATTTTATGGAGATGCGGCTTGTAGATATTCACGCGCATGTAAATTTCAACGCGTTTCGCGAAGACGGCGACGACGTAATAAAGCGAACGCTCGCGGCAGGTACCGGCATGATTTTGGTCGGCTCGCAGTACGATACATCGCGCCGCGCAATAGAATATGCCGAGCGCTATCCCGAAGGTGTATGGGCGGCGGTTGGCTTGCATCCTATTCACACAGGCGAGGAATTTCATGTGGACGGCGAGGAAATTGCATCTGCAGGAGTTCCCGGTTTCAAAACACGCATAGAAGAATTTGATTATGAAAAATATAAAGCGCTTGCAGTGCATCCAAAAACAGTTGCAGTAGGTGAGTGCGGTTTAGACTACTATCGTGTTGGCCCGTCTCGACTCGGTGGTCGAGCCGAGGCGGATAAAAACGGGGTGGATAAGCAAAAACAAGCCGAGGTTTTTCGCAGGCAAATCCAGCTTGCGCGAGAAGTAAAAAAGCCACTCATCATACATTGCAGAAATGCTTACGATGATCTCTATGAAATATTAAAACAAGAACACGCGGGTCCGCCAGTTGGCGGAGGTGGCACAATACATTTTTTTGCGGGTTCGTGGCAAGATGCACAAAAATTTCTCGGTCTTGGGTTTCATCTTTCGTTTACGGGCGTCATCACTTTCGCGAGGGACTATGACGAAACTCTTAAAAATGCACCACTCGATCGCATCATGGTTGAAACCGATGCGCCATACGTCGCGCCAGTACCATACCGCGGCAAACGCAACGAGCCACTTTATGTAGAAGAAATCGCCAAAAAACTCGCCGAACTCCGCGGTATTTCTTTTGAAGAAGTTGCGCGTCAAACCACCAAAAACGCCAAAAGACTTTTCGGTTTGGATTAAAAAATATGCCCGTACAGCACGGGCATACACACGTCAAGCATTTTGCGCTAGGATGAAAAGATAAATGAAGCGATACGATTTCAAAAATATAGAGAAAAAGTGGCGCGAGAAATGGCTTGCAGATAAAACTTACGAGCCGGATTTGGATAGGGCTTCAAGGCCGTTTTACAACCTCATTATGTTTCCATATCCATCGGCGGAAGGGCTGCATATCGGTGGCGTGCGGACGTTTACCGGTGTTGATATTTATGGAAGATGCAAGCGCATGCAAGGGCACGACGTTTTCGAGCCGATCGGGCTCGATGGCTTTGGGATTCATTCTGAAAATTATGCAATCAAAATTGGCAAGCATCCGAAAGAGCATGCCGCCGATTCAGAGAAAAATTTCTATCGCCAGCTTTCAGAAATCGGCAACGGTTTTGCCTGGGACAAGCGGCTTGAAACGTATGACCCTGAATATTATCGCTTTACGCAGTGGATTTTTGTGCAAATGTTTAAGGCAGGGCTTGCATATCGAAAAAAGGCGAGCGTAAACTGGTGCCCAAAATGTGCAACAGTGCTTGCTGACGAACAGGTAATTGCAGGCGAGTGTGAGCGGTGCCAAACGCAAGTTATAAAAAAAGATCTCGAGCAATGGTTTTTCAAAATTACAAATTATGCCGAGCGGCTACTGCAGGGCCTCGATCATATTGACTGGTCGGAAAAAGTAAAAATCGCCCAGCGCAACTGGATCGGCAAAAGCGAAGGTGCCGAGATTGATTTTAAAATTAAAAATTCGGATCGCGTTATTACAATTTTCACCACGCGGCCTGATACGCTTTTCGGGGCTACATATATGGTACTTTCGCCGGAGCATCAACTGATATCAGAACTTGCAAAGCAAATACAAAATAAAGATGAGGTGCTTCGATATATCGAAGCATCACGAAAGAAAACACAGGAAGAGAGGCAGGAAGCAAAAGAAAAAACGGGTGTCGAGCTCAAGGGCATCAAAGCAATCAACCCGGCAAATGGCGAGGAAATCCCAATTTGGGTTGCCGACTATGTTCTTTCTGGCTATGGCACGGGCGCAATTATGGCGGTTCCAGCCCACGACGAGCGTGATTTTGAGTTTGCTTCAAAATATGAATTACCCGCGCCAATCGTAATTTGCCCACATTGGCCGGAGAAAACATGTCCGATACTCGATGAAGCATATACTGGCGAAGGCCATCTGGTTGCATCTGGAAAATTTGATGGCATGCCGTCGGAAGAAGCAAAATGGAAAATTGCCGAAGCTGTCGGCGGAAAAAGAAAAATACAATATCGCCTGCGCGACTGGCTGATTTCTCGCCAGCGCTATTGGGGCCCGCCGATCCCAATGATTTGGTGTAACAAATGCGCAAAATGGACGCCCGAGCGCGAAGAAAATTTGCCGGTACTCTTGCCGGATGTCAAAGAATTTCGGCCGACTGGCACCGATAAATCTCCGCTCGCAAACTTTCCCGAGTTTTATAAAACAACATGCCCCGAGTGCGGGGGAGAAGCGCGAAGAGAAACCGATGTGTCAGACACTTTTCTGGATTCTGCGTGGTACTACCTTGGATACTTGATTCTCGGAGATCAAAAATCAAATATCAAAAATCAAAAAAACCCCTTTGATAACGAGCGAATTTCACGATGGCTGCCAGTACACATGTATATCGGAGGTGCGGAGCATTCGGTTTTGCATTTGCTCTACGTGAGGTTTCTTTCGATGGCTCTGCACGACATGGAGTTTGTTGATTTTGCAAAAGCTTCTTACGGAGATCCGATCTCCGTATTTCGCGCGCACGGGTTAATCACGAAAGACGGAGCAAAAATGTCAAAATCGCGCGGCAACGTGGTGAACCCGGATGATTACTTTATGGCGTACGGCGCCGATGCCATGCGCATGTATCTTGCGTTTATGTCGCCGCTTACCGAGGACGGAGATTTTCGCGATGACGGCATCAGAGGCATCACGCGGTTTTTGGGCAGGGTTTGGAATTACTATAACGGTGCCAGGACATCCGATGTCCAACGGACATCGGATGTCCACGACGTCTCCGAAACTGTTCGCCTCACGCACAAAACCGTCAAAAAAGTTTCGGAAGATATCGAATCGCTCTCGTACAACACGGCAATCTCGGCTCTTATGATTTTGCTTACACAAATGGAAAAGGCGCAAAGTAGTTTTGCGGATGTTGCGTTTTTGCTTATGCTTGCACCTTTCGCACCGCACATTACCGAAGAAATTTTTGAGCTGCGTGGTTCAAAAGAGTCAATCCACAAAGCGCCGTGGCCAAAGTATAATCCGGCAATGATTCAAGATGAAACATTCGAGCTTGTAATCCAAATCAACGGCAAAGTGCGCGATATGGTTGAGGCACCCATTGATATTACCGAAGAAGCCGCGCGCTCGCTTGCGCTCGCGCGCGAGAAGGTCAAAACTTTGCTTTCGGGAACAGCTCCAAAGAAAATTATTTTTGTCCCAAAGCGGCTTATAAATATTGTTGTTTAACTTCGGCAGGTTCCTTAACTCCGCGCCATAATGATTTTTAATACGATATATCGTATTAAATTCCACTCTCCTCTCTTGTCTTTTTGGCAACTTTTTTGCGCAAAAGAGCGGCAAGCGGCTGATAAAAGTTATCCACAACAGACTTGTAATTTTTTTTTTGCTAGTAGCCTAAAGTTAGAATCTATACCACTTTATTGTGGATATTTATTAGCTAACTATCATAAAAACTATGCCAGAAAAATTTGAAGGTGATACGCCACCACAAGAGCGTAAATGGGGAGAGCCGGGGATTCAGGAGGTTTCGGCTACGGTCACTGGCTACGGCAGTCCACGACACGGAAGTCCGCCGGCCGAGAGACATGTGGTGGCATATCGTTATAGGGAAGTTAATCCTGGAGTGTTGCAGCCTGTTTTCCGCGATGGTACGCCATGGATTCTTGATGGGGTTCCGATTCAGCAGGATAAACTCCCAGAAGACTGGAGAGCTGAAGTGATACATAGGATGCCGGATGAAGAGCATGGATGGACATGGCTTGAA
>MHOB01000009.1:3757-12687 GCA_001821795.1 Candidatus Ryanbacteria bacterium RIFCSPLOWO2_12_FULL_47_9c | reverse complement strand
ACTATTGATATTTTTTGATAATGAAGTCGGGGCCCCGACTTTACGTCGGGGTTTATTTATCGCGCCGGTTGCCGTCAGACCAAAAAATTTTTTGTTTTCCTGCCACGGCTCAAAATCAAAATGCTTCGCGATTGCCGCGACAGTCTCTCTTCCTATATTATGCCGCGTGCCCTCGTACTCTTTGCCCGGGTTTCCCAGACCCACGATTGTTTTCATAAATTTACTCTAGCATCGATATTTCTCTTGCACTATACTTGCGAAACCTTTTCAATTCCTATATAATAAGCTAACATTTTATATTTTTATATGGCAGTTGAAGAATTTGAAGATACCGATGAGGTAGAAAAGAAACAAGGCAGTATTCGACATGAGTTCTGGGAACTCATACGTGTGCTTGTTATTTCTCTGCTTATTGTGATTCCCATCCGGTACTTTGTCGCGCAGCCCTTCGTTGTTCGTGGGGCGTCCATGGAACCCACGTTCCAGGACGGGGAGTATCTCATCGTTGATGAATTGACTTATCGTTTTCATCCACCCGAGCGCGGGGATGTCATTATCCTGCGTTATCCGCGAGATCTGCGAAAATTCTTTATCAAGAGGGTTGTTGGTCTTCCCGGAGAAACCGTTATTATAGAAGGGGGAAAAATAAAAATTAAATCAGGCGATGGCGGCGTCCCGATTCTTCTTGAAGAGTCATACTTACCTGCGAACATACTAACGTACCCCGACGATGTAATGGCGCTCGGAGAGGGTGAGTTCTTTGTTTTGGGCGATAACCGCGGAGATAGCGCTGATTCTCGCGTATGGGGTGTCTTAGAATCAAACAAACTTGTGGGCCGCGCCTTTTTGCGGCTCTGGCCGTTATCACGAGTCTCGGTTTTTTAATATGCCCCATCAGCCCAAAAAAGAAATGCCAACAAGCGTAAAGGGAATGCACGATGTTCTCCCGGAAGATTTTACGTACCTCGAGCGTGTTATAAAAGAGGCGAAGCGCGTCTCTGAATTTTATGGATGCAGCCAGATTGCAACTCCTCACCTCGAAAAAACCGAACTCTTTGTTCGGCCGCTTGGCGATACGTCCGATGTCGTAGAAAAACAAATGTATAATCTCCGCACGCGCGGCGGCGATCGGCTCTCTCTGCGCCCGGAGGCAACCGTTTCGGTTATGCGCGCTTACCACGAAAATGGCATGCAGAGTTTGCCGCAACCGGTTAAACTTTTCTCGGCAGGCGCATTTTTCCGCCACGAGAACCCGCAAGCGGGACGCTTTCGCGAGTTCCATCAGGCAAATATTGAAATCATTGGAGATGACGATGCTATCAGTGACGCTCTTGTCATCCGTATTTTTGTCTCGACGCTCCAATCGCTCGGATTGAAAGATATTATTATAAATATCAATACGCTTGGCGATAAACAAGATCGCGTCGTCTATCGCAAGGAGCTCGTTGCCTATTATCGGAAACATATTGATATGCTTTGCAAAGACTGCAAGCGCCGAATAAAAGAAAATCCGTTACGGTTGCTTGATTGTAAGGTCCCCGGGTGCGGGGCGTTAAAAGACGGCGCGCCCCCGATGGTGGATTATCTTGGGGAATTTTCAAAAAAGCATTTTGCGGAAGTCCTCGAGTATCTTGATGAAATTTCCATACCGTACTTTCTTGATAGCCATTTGGTCCGTGGTCTTGATTACTACGGGAGGACGATTTTTGAAGTATTTCCGTCAGATGCTGATGGAGAAAATCCTCCTGCCCTTGGGGGAGGGGGACGTTATGACGATTTGTCAGAGATGATGTGGGGCAAACGCGTACCCGCAGTGGGCAGTGCGATGGGCGTAGAACGCGTTGTTGATCTCATGAAAAAGAAGGGTCTAAAACCCCGGTCTGATACAAAGCCGAAAATTTTTCTGATACAGCTTGGTCCTGCCGCAAAAAAGAAAAGTCTGATTCTCCTTGAAGAGTTGAGAAAAATTGGCGTTCCCATCGCGCAGTCTCTCAGTAAAGATTCATTGAGGTCTCAACTCAATATTGTCCACAAACTGGGAATTCCGGTCGCAGTGATTCTTGGCCAGAAAGAAGCGCTTGATGGAACGGTCGGCGTCAGGAACATGGAGACAGGTGTTCAAGAGACCCTTCCTTTTGAAAAATTTATTGGTACAATAAAAGCACGATTAAAAGAGTTTTCTTAATATATGGTTGAAGTGAGGCGTCGGGAAAAAGAATCAACAGGATCTCTCTTGCGGCGTTTTACCCGCAAGGTTCAGCAGAGCCGCGTTTTGATCGATGCGCGCGCGCATACATTTCGTTCTCGTCCAAAATCAAAAACAAAAAAACAACGGGACGCAGTTCGCAGGGTTCAAAAGCGCAGGGAGTACGAGCGCTTGCGAAAGTTGGGTAAAATTTCATAGCCCATGACACTTGCGGAGCGTCTTGTCCATGATTTGAGGGGCGCTATACGAGCAAGCGATACGCCGCGGGTCGCAACCTTGCGGATGCTTCTTGCCGCGATAAAGAATAAGGAGATCGAAGAGCGAAAAAAAGAAATTGGGTTAGGCGAGGAAGAAATATTTTCTGTAATCCAAAAGGAAGCAAAAAAACGGAGAGACGCGATCGCGGAGTACACAAAAGGCAAAAGAGACGATCTTGTATCGAACGAGCAAATCGAGCTGAACATTCTCGAGGAATATTTGCCGAAAGAATTGTCCGATGAGGAAATAGGGCGCATCATTCGGGATGGAATTCGCGAGCTTGAAAGCACCGGAAGAAAAGATTTTGGTTCCCTTATGAAAATTATTATGCCGTTTCTCAAGGGGAAAGCATCGGGCGACCGGATCAGTAAACTTGCGCGAGAGGCATTATTGGTTTCTGGAGTTTGAGACAGGCAATGGCACGCCAGCAACATTTTGTAGGGCTCGATATTGGATCCAGTATTATTCGTGCCGTTGCATTGCAAAAAACCGAAGGGCAGGGACTCGCCGTCACGGGTGCGGCGGAACATAGTACTGAAGGAGTGCGTCGCGGGGCGCTCGTGTCGCCGGAAATTGTTGCAAAAAATATTCAGCGGGTTTTTCTTGATCTCAAAAAACATTTTAGTGTTGTTGAAAATCACGCGACTGTTTCAATCGGCGAACCTCGGATGACAACCTATGTTTCGAAGGGGGTAGTTTCTGTTTCGCGCGCCGATGGGGAAGTAACGCGTGAAGATGTCACGCGCGCGCTCGATGCTGCGGAGACCGCGCTCCCGAGATTGGGGAACAGAGAAATCATTCACTCTTTTCCCTTGTTTTATTCTATAGATCGCGATACGCATATTCGCGAGCCAGTCGGACTCATAGGGATGAAACTCGAAGTGGAAGTGTTGTTTGTCGCCGCGTTTACCCCCCATGTGAAAAGTATTTTAAAAGCGATGGAGATTGCGGATATAGCGATTGAAGACATTGTAGCGGCTCCCTATGCGGCATCATTTCATGTGCTTTCTCGGAAGCAAAAAGAGGTTGGTTCGCTTATCCTTGATATCGGCGCCCAAACATCAACCATGGCGGTATTTGAAGAAGGGCTCATGGTTTCTCTTGAAATTATTCCGGTTGGTTCCGGTCATATTACTTATGATATTGGACTCGGTTTTCAGATTGATCTTCCTTCCGCCGAACGGGTAAAGCGAAACATGAGCGCATTTCTTGAACAGGGCAAAAAAGAGATTCGTCTCTCTGATTTTCCGAAAAATTTTGAAAGTACGTTTTCCCAACGGAAGCTTCGTGATATTGTCTCAGCGCGCCTCGGAGATATTTTTGAACTCGCACAGAAACAACTCAAAAAAATCGAACGCGCAGAACTCTTGCCCGCTGGCGTAATTCTTGTTGGCGGAGGTGCGCGGCTCGGCGGCATTGCGGATGCGGCGCGCGAAGAGCTTAAACTTCCTGCCGAGATTGGTGCGGGGATATCGGGGCTTGCGGGGAAGAAGGAACTTATTGAAGGTCCGGAATGGGCTACTGCCGCGGGACTCGCGCGTTACTCCACTGAACAGTATCAACCGGTGGGAAGATTTGGAGAATTTTTTGCATTACCAATTTCAAGGCATATCGTAAAAATTTTAAAGGCCCTCGTCCCGTAAGGCTCCGCTTGACTTCCTCTTGCTGCGAGCTAGAGTGGGAATATGCCACGGATTAATCCGGACATAGAGACGTTTGCTCGAATTAAGGTGTTCGGGGTTGGAGGGTCGGGGCTTAACGCAATCGACCACATGATCCGTTCGAAAGTTCTTGGCGTTGACTTCGTCGGCGTAAACACCGATGCACAGGATTTGCATCACTCGCTTGCGCCGCGGAAAATTCATATTGGAAAAAATATCACGAAGGGTTTGGGTGCTGGGATGGATTCGAATCTTGGACGACAAGCTGCTGAAGAAAATAAAAATGAAATTATTGAACTTGTCCGCGGGGTGGATATGGTTTTTCTCGCTGGGGGATTCGGTGGAGGAACATGTACGGGTGCCGCACCGATCGTTGCTGATATCGCGCGCAATGAAGGTGCGCTCACGGTCGCGGTTGTAACGAAACCTTTTTCGTTTGAAGGATCAGAACGGGCTCGCATTGCAGAGGAAGGTCTTGCGCGCTTGAAAGAGGCGGTAGACGCGATGATTGTTATTCCTAATGACCGGCTACTCGGCGTGATCGAGAAGAAGACGACCTTTCTCGATGCTTTTGCTACGTGTGATGAAATTTTGCGTCAAGCCGTGCAGGGCATCTCGGATCTTATTACGCTCCCGGGGATTATAAATGTTGATTTTGCCGATATTCGTTCGATTATGAAAAATGCAGGTTCTGCGCTTATGGGGATTGGAAAGATGTCGGGCGAGGATCGCGCGCGCGAGGCGGCAAGAGCTGCTATTAGCTCGCCGCTTTTAGATCTTTCCATTAATGGCGCTCACGGCGTACTCTTTTCTATTGCGGGAGGGGATGATCTAACCATGTGGGAAGTCAACGAGGCCGCAAAAGTTATTACCGAGTCAATTGCGAAAGACGCAAAAGTTATTTTTGGCGCGGTCAAGGATGAACGATTACGCAAAGGAGAAGTTAAAATTACAGTTGTCGCTTCCGGTTTTGGCGATGCCTATGCCACAAGTGCCGTGAAAAGTCCAAGTCTCTTCTCGGGGCTTCCCAAAAAGGAAGAATTGCCGCTCCCACGACCCGCAAAAGTGGGAGAAACAGAGGATGCGACTGATGAGTGGGATGCAATCCCCGCATTTTTGCGAAGAACTAAGAAATAAACACAGTTATCCACTGGTCTCTGGTACTCGTGGGGAGTAGAATGTGATTACCTTAATCGTTCTTACGGAAAATCACATGCCTATTCATACGTCGGTCAAAGAAACAAAAAAGAACCAGACAAAAAAGCGCGCATTTACCCTTGCGCGGTTTTTTACGAAAGAAAATGTTCACCCATACGATGAAATTCTCTGGGAAGAACGAAAAGCGGTTATCTTTAACTCACACGGCGAGGTTGTATTCGAACAAGATAGTGTTGAAGCTCCCGCCACGTGGTCGCAAACAGCAACTGACATTGTCTGCGAGAAATATTTTACGGGTCATGTCGGCAAAAAGGGCCGTGAGGCAAGCGTGCGTCAGCTTATTGACCGCGTTGCGGATACCATTACTCGCTGGGGAAGCGATTTTCGACATTTTACAGATGCCGATGAGTCAAAAATTTTCAACGAGGAACTCAAATGGATTCTTGTGAATCAGTACGCGGCGTTTAATTCGCCCGTATGGTTCAATGTTGGAGTTGAAGAGAAACCGCAGTGTTCAGCGTGCTTCATTTTAGAACTTGAAGATACGCGCGAGTCGATTGCAAAGTGGTACAACGATGAGCTTTTTATTTTTGCGGGCGGTAGTGGTGCGGGCGTGAATGTTTCACCGCTCCGTTCGTCAAAAGAACATATCCGCGGGCGCGGAAAATCATCGGGACCCGTTTCGTTTATGAAAGGTGCAGATGCGATCGCGGGCACCATCAAGTCGGGAGGAAAGACGCGGCGCGCCGCCAAGATGGTTGTTATGAATGTTGACCATCCTGATATTCGGGATTTCATTGTATGTAAGTGGAAAGAAGAAGAAAAAGCGCGCGCGCTTATCGCGCTTGGATTTGGCGACGCGATTGATGGCGATGTTTACAATAATATCTTTTTTCAGAATGCAAATAACTCGGTCCGCGTCACGGACGAGTTTATGGAGAGTGCGCTCAAAAACGAGCCATGGGAATTAAAAGCGGTTACCACGGGCGAAGTGATTGAAACAACGAATGCCCGCGATATTTTAAGATTAATCAGTGAAGCCGCGTGGCATTGCGCGGATCCCGGGATGCAGTACGACACTACTATTAATAGATGGCATACCGCATCGGTGACTGGTCGTATTACAGCATCAAATCCCTGTAGTGAGTACATGCATCTTAACAATTCCGCGTGCAACCTTGCATCGCTCAATCTCATGAAATTTATAAAAGAAGACGGGAGTTTCGACGTGGATAGTTTCCGGCACGCGGTACGCGTTATAATCATTGCGCAAGATATTTTGGTGTCTGGTTCGAGTTACCCAACAGAGAAGATTGAAAAAAATGCAAAAGATTTTCGCGAGCTCGGTTTAGGGTATGCGAACCTTGGAGCATTTTTAATGTACAAGGGCCTTCCCTATGATTCTGAAGCGGGACGCGCTATTGCTGGTGCAATCACCGCGCTCATGACCGGAGAAGCGTATCTTACCTCTGCGCGTATTGTGGATCGTGTGGGCACATTTGCTGGGTACCCGGTGAATCGGAGACCGATGAATAAAGTGCTTCAGATGCATCGCCACGCGGTAGATGATATCAAAGCGGAATATGTGCAGGAAAATCTTATGAACGCAGCGTTCTCGGCGTGGGATGAAGCGGTGGAACGATCCGAAAAATCTGGAATCCGCAATTCTCAAGTGACGGTTCTTGCTCCTACTGGGACTATTGCTTTTATGATGGATTGCGACACGACTGGCGTAGAACCCGATTTTTCCCTTATAAAATATAAGAAAATGGTTGGCGGCGGTTTCTTAAAAATTGTCAATCAAACGATTCCTGTGGCACTTATGAATCTTGGATATTCGGAAAATGAGGTTGGAGAAATCAAGAAATATATTGAAGAAAATGACATGATTGAGGGCGCGCCGCACATCAAGGAACAGCATTTGCCGGTTTTCGATTGTGCTACACATGCGCCCCGGGGGAATCGCACGATTCATTATATGGGTCATGTGCGCATGATGGCTGCGGTACAGCCATTTATCTCGGGCGCGATTTCGAAGACCGTAAATCTTCCTCCCGCGGCCACCATTGAGGATATAATGAATGTTTACACCGATGCGTGGAAACTCGGAATCAAGGCGATCGCAATATATCGGGATGGATCGAAAGCGGCGCAACCTTTGAACACAGGAAGAACCAAAGGTTCAAGTGATAACGGGGATGCTGAACGGACCGAGCCGATGCGCAAGACTCTTCCCGCGGATGTAGAATCATATCGGCACAAGTTTTCGATTATGGGACACGAGGGATATATTCATTATGGAATATATCCTGACGGAAAACTTGCGGAGATTTTTATCCGTATGGCAAAGGAGGGAAGTACAATCTCTGGACTTTTGGATTCTATCGGTGTCTTGATGTCGGTGTCGCTTCAATATGGGGTACCCGTTGAGACGATCGTACGGAAGTTTGTCCATACGCGCTTTGAGCCAGCCGGTTTCACCGAGAACTCGGAGATACCGGTCGTAAAATCAATTCTCGACTATATTTCAAAGTTTCTTGCTCTCCGGTTTTTGTCGCAAGAGTCGCAGAGAAGTTTTGGAATTTACCGAGAAGGCCAAGCCGAGCAATCTGTTGTGAAAAGTGATGTGACGATTGAAAGCGAAAACGACGGACACAAAGAACTCGTAAGAGTAGAGAGAATGTCTGTTCGCGCGTCTTATCAAGATGCGCCTGCGTGTCGCTGTGGTTCGATCATGGTACGCACGGGATCCTGTTATACATGCCCTGCGTGCGGTGAGAATTTGGGAGCATGCGGATGAAAGAAAATTTTTAAATTTGTAGATAAGGGCACAAAACCCCCCTCGCTAAAGCTACGGGGGGTTTTGTGTTAGTATAAAAAACATGCTCTATATTTTTACCGGTGACGGAAAGGGAAAGACGACCGCGGCTTTGGGGCAGGCGATGCGATCCGTTGGCGACGGAAAAAAAGTTTTGATGATTCAATTTATAAAAGGCCCGTGGCCGTCGGGTGAAGACGAATCGTTTAAGCGTCTTGCGCCCGATTTTGAGCTTCGAAAACGCGGGAAAGGATTCGTTGGAATTCTCAATGATACTCTGCCGCGCGAAGAGCATGAAAAAGCCGCGCGCGAAGCACTTTCGGAGCTTGTGCGCGAAACCGAAAGCGGCAAGTGGGATATTGTAATTGCTGATGAAATTAACAACGCCGTTGATTTAAATTTAATATCTGAAGATGAGGTGCTACGATATATCGAAGTAGCCCGCGCAAAAAATGTCGATATTATTTTCACGGGCCGCGCCGCGCGGCAAAAGTTGATAGACGCCGCAGACCTCGTATCTGAAATCAAAGATATCAAGCATCCGTTTTATGAAGGCAAGAAAGCAAGAATGGGGATAGAGTACTAAAATGACCCAAAAAGAGGCGTTTGCGATTTTGAAGACGGGGGTGAATGTTTTTATTACGGGTGAGCCGGGATCGGGCAAGACATATCTTGTGAATCAGTATATCAAATATCTGCGCGAGCGCGGCGTTGAGCCAGCTATAACCGCTTCAACCGGCATTGCGGCAACTCACATCGGCGGCATGACGATTCACTCGTGGTCGGGCATCGGCATTCGCCGGGAGCTTTCGGAGTACGATCTTGATTA
>MHOB01000009.1:0-3504 GCA_001821795.1 Candidatus Ryanbacteria bacterium RIFCSPLOWO2_12_FULL_47_9c | reverse complement strand
TAGGACGTGTTGTCACATCAATCGAAAATATCGAATGCCCGAAATTATTTTCTCATAACGTACAAGTTGACGGTGTTAATGCTAGAGAGCTCGAAAAACTTTCAAGCGAGGAACGCGAGTTCCGTATGCAGGCAAAAGGGTCATCCGCACTTGTTGCAACGCTCAAAAATGGTTGTCTGTCTCCCGAAGAGCTCGCTCTAAAAGAAGGTGCGCGTGTAATGTTTACAAAAAACAATTTTGAGCAAGGTTTTTTTAATGGCACATTGGGTGTAGTGGCAAGTTTTTCTTCGCGAGGATGGCCCGTTGTAAAGACGTATCGCGGCGAGTCTTTAGAGGTAACGCCGCTTGAGTGGACGATTGAGGAGTCGGGTAGAATTCTTGCGAAAATAATCCAGGTGCCGCTACGCCTTGCGTGGGCAATCACAATCCACAAAAGCCAGGGCATGTCGCTCGATGCCGCGCTCATTGATTTGTCGGATGCATTTGAATATGGGCAAGGGTATGTTGCGCTCTCGCGCGTGCGGACGCTCGAGGGGCTGTACTTGCTCGGTTTCAATGAGCGTGCGCTCGAAGTCCATCCGGAGGTTTTTACGGCTGATAAAAAGTTTCGTGACTTCTCGCAAGAAGCAGAAAGTGCATTTGCAGTGATTGATGTAAAGGAGCTAGAAAAAGCTCAAGAAGATTTCATTGTCCGATCTGGTGGTAAGATACGACGCGCGGATGCACCGCGGCCGAAGAAAACAACATGGCAGGAGTGCCTTAAGAAAATGCGTACCAAGCATCCAAATGCTTATCGTCCTTGGGGTGACGCAGACGATAGAGAATTGAAGCGTCTTTACGAGGAAGGTACGCCGACCCGCGGACTCACTGAAAAGTTCGGTCGCCATCCAGGAGCTATCATCTCGCGGCTTAGAAAACTTGGGCTTGTTGAATAAATTTTTAGCCGTATCAACTCAAATCCATCGACGTACGTAGAGCGATATGAAATAAAGAAAAACCGTCCCTCGATAAACTCGGGACGGTTTTTTCGGCGCATCCATAAGCCGGATTCTGTTTTATGTAGTCATCTATCTAGGTCCTCGATTGCTCTTGGACTCAAGCCCTCTTTTTCCGCCAACAGCGGAAAACGCGAGGTTGCACCGGGCAAGTGTTTTCCATCGCTGACGGTCGCCCATCAGCGCTGTGAGCTCTTACCTCACTCTTTTCACCCTTACCTCCTTCAACGCCTCAAGTGTTTAGCTCGAGAAGATGACGATCGGCGGTATGGTCTCTGTGGCACTGTCTCGTATCGCGAATACACAATTACTCGTGTACCGCAACTGGGTGGCTGTTAGCCATTGCCACTCTCCTAATTTCGCCAGAGCGAAGCGAAGTTGCGAAATTGAGGACCCTGAGCGTGGTCGAAGGGTTGCCTCTCGTCGTACGCTCCTCGGGACGCTCAATTTTGTACTCAACTTCGTTGAACAAAATTGGCGGTGTCCGGACTTTCCTCCCGCCTTGGGCGGGCGACTACTCAATGCACCGCTGACATTATAGCAGGTTCAGCAGAATAATCAAGTGCTTATGATTCCTCAATAAAGTTGATTTTTAGTTTTTTGCGTTCATGAGGGTCCGCTTCAATTTTGTTAAGGAGTTTATCTATCTCCGCACGGAGGTATACGCGGTAGTTGTTTAATGGATGGCGGTGCGCAACAAGTTTTCCCTTCTTATCCCAGTTTCTAAGAGTAAGGGAGCTTACCCCTAATAATGTTGCTGCTTGTTTGATAGTTAAGTACTTCTGTTCCATAAACTTAATATGACTTTAGTAATGTATTTCCCCCGCCAATTTTTCTTTTAAAATTTTTCTGTTAATAACATTGCTTTCCTTCTTGCATTTTTGTCCCCACACCTATTAGTATAAGGTTATATGAATCAAAAAACAATATATTTTGAAGACGATATAGTATCGGTTATCGAGGAGACTACAGAAGAACCTGAATTGCACGGAGAGTCAATACTCTCACAAGCTGGGCGTTTTCTATTCTATATTTTTGCGGCGATCCTGCCGTTTTGGTTTTTACCGGTTACAACGGATCCTATTGAGTTAAACAAAACATATTTCTCGGCCGTGCTCATTATTGCCGCGCTCATGCTTACTATTGGCGGGGTACTGCAAGATGGAAGGATACGTTTTTTAAAGGCACGTTCTTTCTTGATAGCAATTCTTTTCGCGGTTGTAATGTTTCTTTCGGCAATCTTTGCTGAAAATCCTCCCTCGTCTCTCTGGGGATATGGTTTTGAAATTGGAAGTGTCGTCAACGTTATCCTTGCCGTCGCTCTTCTTTTTACAACTCCGCTGATATTACAGTCGCGGAAACATATTAGGAATGTGTTCTTTGCTCTCAATATCGGCATCTTCGTCGCGGCACTTTATTTCTTCGTGCACAGTGTTTTTAATGTTGCTCTTTTTTCTTGGAGCAATGTGAGCGCGCGTTCTTTCAATTCATTTGGATCATGGAGTTCGCTTGCACTTTTGTTGGGATTTGGCATTGCATATTTACTTCCATCGTTTGGCGGGCGTTCACGGTTGAGTATACCGTTGTTTTTTATTTTTGTGCTCGGCGCAGTGCTCATGAATTTAAACTTTGTATGGATTTTGCTTGGCATACTTTCGCTTTTATTTGTTGCGCTCGCGCTCGCGCTTCGCGAACAGCGCGGACGGCTTTTCGCAGTTTCTTTGGTGCTTCTGCTTGTTTCCACGCTCTTCTTACTTCTTGGGACTCCGTTGGGCCAAATTTTTGCTGATAATTTTGACAGTTTTGGAAGGCCGAATGAAGTTCGTCCTGCGCTTGATGCAACATTCGATATTGCAAAACAGGTTCTTGCCTCTTCGCCGCTGTTTGGATCGGGTTCTAATACGTTTGGGTTTCAGTGGGAAAAATTCAGGAATCCTAGCATCGTCGCGGATCCAGTATTTGGATTGGTGCGCTTTAATACAGGACACAACACCATTTTGATGTTTCTTATTGAGAACGGAATCTTGGGCGCTTTGTCGCTGGTGCTTTTTGCAGCTCTTTTCATATGGAATGGGCTTCGTGTACTTGGTACTTCGTCCGGCGAGGGCGGGTTGTATGTGCGTTCAGCTTTTGCGGGGGGGCTTTTCCTTGTTCTTTCTTGGTTTTTATATCCGGTAAACATTGCGCTGTTTCTCCTGACCTTTCTCTCGGTAGGGCTTTTCTATGTTTCTCTTCGCGAGGCGGGTACACTGGAGCCCCTTGTGATTCACTTCTTCGAGACAAAGGAACGCGGTTTTGTGTTTTCGCTGCTCCTCATATTTTTGCTCGTTGGCGGTGTCGCGGGGATGTATTATGAAACGACCAGATATATGGGGCAGATATCATTCGCTCGCGGTATTGATCTCTACAATACGACCGGCGAAGCGAACGCGGCGCTTATCGCCGTGCAGCGCGGTATTCAGTTTGACTCCCGCCAAGATCGATATTATCGTATGGCGGCACAACTCGA
>MHOB01000008.1:19186-21840 GCA_001821795.1 Candidatus Ryanbacteria bacterium RIFCSPLOWO2_12_FULL_47_9c | reverse complement strand
TTGCGAGACAAATCCGTCTCCGTCTCATTTTGCCCGCCCACCGAATTCGCATTTGCTTGCAAGACAGATTCGGATTTCGCCCACCCCATTCTCATCACCGCGCGCAAGCGCGCGGGGGAATTTTCCGACCAAGTTATGAATTGTGCGCTCGAGAGGAATCGAACCCCTATTACAAGCTCCGCAAGCTTGTGTCCTATCCGTTGAACGACGAGCGCTAGAATCTCAACACACGTGTTATAGTGTCGATGAGCAGTTCTTTCTGCGGTTTTTCTGGGAGAAATTCTAAAAGAAGTTTTCGCACCGTGTTCGGATCTTGATTGCCAAGCGGTACCTTGATATGTGTCATAACAATTTTCTGTGATCTAAAACTGACTTCTTTTATATCACCGGGGCGGTAGAAAATCCAAAATGATTGTAGCGTTTCATACGGAAAAAGTCTATTGTTGATCTGGACGCCCTGACCGGAAATTGTAACTTCAATCATGCGGGGAGCGCGTGCGGCAAATACTCCAAATGCAAAACCACCGATCACCACTATAAATCCGAACAAAATATTGCCGGAAATGTAAGCAACCACAAGAAGAGCCGCCGCGATAATACCAAGCGCCCAGTACCAATCAGCAGTCTTTTCATAATAATGGTACTCTGGCGCGCTCCATGTTATGGTCGAAGAAATATCGCGGTTTTCATTTTGCGCTGGCTCCGCGGTTTTTGAGACATCTGTAACACTGGGCATAGAGAAAGTATATCATGGCGCGCGCGTTAGGGACAAAACAATTTCGAAGTCATATTCTTGCTTGGTACAAACAATACGGCCGGCATGATTTGCCGTGGCGAAAAACGCGCGATCCCTACAAGATTCTGGTATCTGAAGTAATGCTTCAGCAGACGCAAACTGATCGAGTAAAAGAAAAATACAAACTCTTTCTCACAAAATTTCCTACAGTTACATCTCTTGCGCGCGCTCCCACACGCACGGTACTTGCGGCGTGGTCGGGGCTGGGGTACAACCGCCGCGCGCTCTATTTGCATCGCGCAACGCAAAAGATTGCGCGCGACTTTCACGGCCGTTTTCCGCAAACGCCCGAAATGCTCGAAATGCTTCCCGGCGTTGGCCCGTACACGGCGCGCGCGGTGTGCGCATTTGCATGGAACAAGCCGGAGATTTTTATTGAAACGAATATCCGGCGGGTTTTTATCTATTTTCATTTTAAAAACCGCGCGCGCGTTCCCGATTCCGATATTTTACCGATGATTGCGCGTACGCTTGATCACACAAACCCGCGCTGCTGGTACTGGGCGCTTATGGATTATGGCGCGGGCGCGTTGAAAGAAATTCCGAACCCAAACCGCAAAAGCCGCCACTATACTCGTCAATCTCGATTTGAAGGATCACAACGATACGCGCGCGCAAAGATATTACAATTTGTGCTTGCACATCCGCACGGCGTTTTAGTTGCTGACGTTATTCGGTTTTCTTTTCGCGATTCGCTCTTACCGCACTCGAGAACCGAAATTTCTGAAATTATTTCTCAACTTGCGGCGGAAGGGTTTTTGCGTAAAATCGGGCGCGTTTGGAAAGCATAAAGAAAACGGCCCGCAGAAGTTGCCGCGGGCGTTACGTGTGATTGAGTTCCCCTGCTTCGCGGAAGTCGCGGGGCGGAGGTACGGGGGGGAGCTGTTGCAGTTTCTCCGGCAGTCCCGGTTCGTCCGTAAGGACGATGTAAAATGGGGCCAGGACTTGTGTCCCGATTTCTCTTCCTTCGAGAGCCGGCCGCGGCGGAACGTTCTTGTCGATGACGTTCATGTCTTTGTCGGTCATTTTCTGACCTTGCGCGGGATCAGTGACGCGGATGTAACCTTGTATCTCTTTGTTCCACTGGAACGGCCGGCGGATCAGGTTGTAGACGCGCTTGAGTGGAACGGTCGAGACCGCGTACGGCGGCGGGGCCGTATAGCGAACGACGATCACTTTGGACCTCACGATTGGATCGGTCCTGATGAGTGACCCGTCTACGTCGAAGATGGGGACGTTCCCGAATACCATGAGCGCGAAGTCCACCGTGCAGGTGCTTCCGGGCGCTGCTTCCTTGAACGCGTGTTCGATGTGTTTCCGGATGATCTGCTCGTGTTCTTGAGTCGTGAGATTCATGTTGAGAAGAAGCGTTGCCGCGCTTGCGGTTTGAGGGAGAAGGAACAGTAGGGCTCCAAGAGCCCAGAAGAAGATTTGCATCGCCAACCTCCTTTTTGGGGTTCCTGCCCAGAATATTGTACCAGCAGAGAAAATGCAAATAAGCTATGGAACATAACGAAAAACATGCTACAATAGCGTCGCAACAAGATGGAGGCGTGGCTGAGTGGCCGAAAGCAGCGCACTGCTAATGCGTTAGGCGCCAAAAGCGCCTCGGAGGTTCGAATCCTCCCGCCTCCGCCAGTTAGGAAATGAAGTCTCTAAAATGCCGTTTTTGCTTTTACCACAACACTTTTCTCCGGTTCGAACGCACAAAATTATTGAAGACTGAAGGTAGAAAAAAGTTTGATTTTCAACTAAAATAACCCTATGAAACTTGGCATAATCTTACAATCAAATAAACCGGAGCACGCATGGAATACATTCCGCCTCGGCATCACCGCGCTCAAAACCTATCATCAAG
>MHOB01000008.1:12326-19167 GCA_001821795.1 Candidatus Ryanbacteria bacterium RIFCSPLOWO2_12_FULL_47_9c | reverse complement strand
AGAACTAAAAGGCGAGATTTACGCTTGCGGCACTTGTTTGGAATTGCGCGGCAAGAGCGAAAGCAATGTATGTCTGATTTCCACGATGGCTGACTTGCTCAAAATGGTCGAGAATTCGGACAAGGTTTTAGTTTTTGGCTAACTTTATTAAAAAAGTTAATTCACAAATAATATGATGAATTTTGGATTTTGGCCTTTTGGCGGCTTTGGTTGGATATTTATGATTCTCTGGTGGGTCTTGATAATCGCGGGTATTGTCGCGCTTATCAAATGGCTCACGCGCCAATCGCATGCTACTCACAATCACGAAAAATCTGCGCTTGAGGTTTTGAAAGAACGATACGCAAAAGGCGAGATTGACAGGAAAGAGTTTGAAGAAAAGAAAAAGGATTTAGCATAACGAATCACATGGCGAATGGAGAATGATTCAAACCATACGTCGCCGCTTACCTTGTTGGCTGGTTCGCTAAAAAAGTTCAAAAAATGTTTGCGGTTTTTCGCGGTACTTGCTAGATTGCCAGAGAAAGAAGTACATTGTCGCCACCAGACGACGAGGAGCAATGAATGCTGTTCGAACTACGTACCTGTGGTACTTGCGGCGCTTGCTGCAAAACCCATTTCGTCCACGAACTCGACAAGCCAGGAGGCCAGTGGTGTAAGTATCGTCTTCCCGGGCGGGGTTGCCAGATCTATGGTCACCATCCAAGAGCCTGCAAGACGTTTCGCTGCCAGTGGTTGCTGGGGCGCGGAGAAGTAGAGGAACGTCCCGACCGTACGCATCTTGTCCTCGATTTCATCGGGGGCGAAAAGCTCGGTGAACCGCTTTTTCTTATCTGGGAAGTCAAGCGGGGTATGTTGAGGAGCCCCCTCGCGCGCGAGGCGGAAGTGGATGTCTTTGATCAGGGCATTGTAGTCTGTCGCATGCCACTCGCGAAACAGCCCACGCTGATTGTGCCCCCTGGTCGGCAGCCAGAAAAGATCATCGAGGCGTTCAAGAGCGTAGGCATCAATGTCAATGTCTGCTACCGAACCGCCTGACGCGCGTCAGTGCGGTTTTTCTTTTATCTACATCAAATCCCTGGACCGAGTGAATATATCATGTAGAAACCCAGAACCAGGAGAAACAGGCCTACCACGAGCCGCATCAAACCCCTGTTTTCATAACGCCACTTTTCAAGTTTTTCAGAGGCGGTTCCAAAATACGATATGATGATTACGAAAAGCAGTGGGATAATGAAGATGAAGTTGTAAATAAGTAAAAGCGGCACTGCTTTTAAATATTCCCCTTGTGACAGCAGTGCTAGGACAGCAAGATAAGGAGCGCCAGTGCAGGGCAGCTCGACTAATACAACAAATATACCCAGGACTACTATAGTAAGCACCAGAACCATCGGGTGGGCAGTTTCCATTTTCTCCAACCGAGAAGTCCAGTATTTTATTCGTTTTGACGCGCCGGGAATCATCTGGAGAGAAAATCCTTTTCCATACCAGAAATAATCCTTTATCTCCAGTAGGCCTGCGACAATGGCGATCAGTGCCGCAAACCAGTAAAATGCTGCAGCGATTTGGGTATTAAGCGCAAGTTTCAATATACCGAAGCCAAGCAGGAGATACGTTGTGTAGACGACAGCGGTGTATAAAAAACCAAAAAGAAGCATTTTCACGGGACTCTTAAAGAGTCTCGTCATGAAAGCTATCAGGAATATTAAAACCCCTAATACGCAAGGGTTTATTGAGTCGAGCACTGCAGCTGCGATTACTATGCCAATGGTTAGTTCTGTTCCGGCCATAACTTTTACTCGCTCAAGGAGCAGGAAGCAAAAGCGGCCAAGTCTTTGGGATCTTGGCGTCCCTCGAGGCGCTTTAGTTCTTGATTGTTCTGCTCAAGAATAAATGTTGGTGTTTTATTGATGCCCTTTTTGAGGCAAAGCTCGGGCTGGGGATTTTTTCCGTCGGGATGGCATTCCACTTGATTTAATTTCTTGTAGGGTTCGCCCAGAATCAATTCCTGCCTTCGGCAATTGCTGCAGGTAACTGATTTATAATATATGACGCCTTTTTCATTCAAACAGGCAACGAGTTTCGAGTAGTCCTGTTTAGCTGACAAAGAACTTGTTTGAGCAAAAAACATGACGCCGGCAGTTACCACACCGGCTATGGCTATTGGAGCCAAGTTACGCGCTGATGGTTTTTTGTCTAAGCTGAATAGGGAAATAAATAATATGACGAACATGATCGCCTTTGAAGTTTCACACAGGATGCAGAGTGATTTTATAAATAGGATTTCAGTGAGCGTGAGGTAGAGTGATGGAAACAGGACAAAAAAGGTTATATAAAAAAGAGCTTGGAACAAAACCTTTGATTTTGCTTTGAAGATGAGGAAGATTACGAAAGCAAAATATCCGGCACCGAATATTGAAACAGGGATACCGAATATTTCGGAATATATGCTTGTGGTTACGACATCGCAAGATACGGTTTCCGATAGATCACAAAAAGAGCTGGCCTGGGTATAGTGTATAACAGTCAAATAAAACATGAGCCCAAGACCAGTCAGCGCGAGAAGTCCTATGACTATTTTTCTGAATTTATTTCCGGTAGAATTCTTGTAATGCATTATCTCTGTCTTTAGGGTATCTTTATTGTAACACAGTTACATATATTTTCTCCACCAATAAAGATCTGTTGGAAAAATGATCCAATCACGCCTTGCACGAGTACGAAGATTGATGCACACCGAGCGTGCCGATGCATTTTTTGTTTTTAACAACGAAGAATCGGGTCAGCCGGGAACGCGCTATCTTTCGGGCTTTTCGGGCTCTGCTTCGGTGCTCGCGGTTACTCGGCGTATCTGTTTCCTGATGACTGATGGCCGGTATTTTGAGCAGGTTGCCCTTGAAGCGCCGGGTGTTATTTTGGTCCGCCTTGGCGAGCAGCCAGTGGGTGAGTGGATATCAAATCTTGCAAAGAAAGAGCATTGGAAACGTGTGCTTGTCGATGGGATTGTTACATCCGCCGCGGATTTCGCTCTTTTGAAAAAACGGCTTCGCGGGGTCAATATTTCTGTGGCGCCCGGTTTTTTACAGCAAATTCGGACGGTAAAGGAAACTGACGAAGTAAAAAATATTGGACGGGCCGCAAAAATCGCAGCGGGAGCATTCCATAAGTTTCTAAAAACAATTAAAATCGGCGAGACCGAAAAGCTTTTAGCCGCGCGCCTTGATTTTTTTATGAAAGAGTGCGGTGCGGAGAGAATTGCATTTGATACCATCGTCGCATCCGGCGCAAATGGCGCCCGTCCCCATGCGCAGCCGACGGATAAAAAAATAAAAAAAGGAGAGTTTATCACATTTGACTTCGGCGCGGTATATCACGGATACGCTTGCGATATTACGCGGACGGCTGCTCTTGGGCGCATCTCGCCCGCACTGCGCTCTCTCTATGAAGCAGTTCGCGCGGCGCAGCGCGCCGGGTGTCTTGCTGCGCGCGCGGGTATCACGGGCGCCGCTCTCGATGAAGTATGCCGCGCGGTTTTGCGTGAGCACGGTTATGAAGATTATTTTTTGCATAGCACGGGCCACGGGCTTGGCATGGAGGTTCACGAGCTTCCGATTGTGAGCCGCGCGAATTCAAAAAAACTTCCCGCGGGTAGTGTTATTACGTGCGAACCCGGTGTGTATGTCGCGGGGCTGGGCGGCGTGCGTATTGAAGACGATTTGGCTCTCACTAAAACTGGCGCGAAAAATCTTACGCGCATGATAACTACAGATTTGATTACGATCTAGCCGTGCGTAATCACGGCGGCGTGCATAAAAATATTGAAAGCTCGGTTTCCATATACAAAAACCAAGTTAGAAAAAGACTTTTTGATGGAGTTTACAATTTCTTCGAGTGTTTCTTAAACCATGCGGCGATGTCGTTGATTGATAGTTTTCTCCGAATGATTTCGTGTGCAAATTTTTCGATTACTCCTTCGCGCACGTCAAATGCGCGCCCGTTATACTCGAGAAAAACAAACGCAGCAGTCATGCCGGTTCGTTTATTACCATCTATAAACGGATGGTTCATGATGATATCCCGAGCATATACGGCGGCTTTTGAAAACAAATCTCCGTAAAGATTTTTGCCACCGAATGCTTGGCGAGGAGCGTACTCTACACTTGCGAGCAAATGATGATCGCGCACGCCGTGCGACCCACCCGTTTCATCAATAACCATCGAGTGGATAAGTAAAATATCCTCTTGAGTTAGATATCTCACACTAAGAGTTTGCGAGCTTTTCGAGATCTTTACGATACTTGTTAATAAAGTTCAATGTGAGTTTGGCGATCTTCGCCGTTTCTGGAGAAAGTCCAAAAACCGGTTTAATCAATACAGTTTTCTTGTCACGGTCGATATTAATATTAACCTCGTCTCCGATTTTGAGCCCGAGCTCTTTGAGCGATTTTTTTGGTATTGTGACGGCGGCAGATGTGCCAACACGCAAAACTTTTTGAGTCATGCTAACATTATAATCTTATTATAATCACTGTCAAATAGTGCTCGGTGAGGTTTCACCTCCAACTACCCGTGCGCCAAAACGGCTGCATAGATTTTTGCCGCTCCTGCTTTTTTGAGAACGCGTGCAAGTTCCGAGAGTGTCGCGCCCGTTGTTGCAACATCGTCGATGATAAGAATATCTTTGTTTTGGACCGTTTCGGGCCGCGTGATCAAAAACACGTTTTCCATATGTTTGAATCGTTCACGCCGCGATTCGGTCCATGCTTGCGGGGACGTTTCCTTGAGTCGAACGGCAACCGTTGAAAGAGAGTATAATCCGAGATTTTTCGCAATAAGCGCGGCCTGGTTGAATCCTCGTTCTCGCTCTTTGTTTTTATGGAGCGGTACCGGAATGACAACAATATCCCGTGGGATATTGTGTTCTCTCAATTTTTGGGAGAGGAGGCGGGCGAGGGGGAGCGCAAGCGCCGACTTCCTCTTATATTTGTAGGCGGCAATAATTGTGCGCGCTTTTTCATTCTGATACCGCCAAAGCCAGATGATTGACTCAAAATCATGGTTTCTACTGCATTGGCCGCAGATATTATTTTTCTCTGCAGGTCCCGCACAAAAGAAACATTCTTTGCCAAGATACGCCGTAGCCCGTGCGCACGAGGCGCAAAGAGCCTGTGAAGCGCTCCCACAACCCGCGCAATGGGGCGGGAAAAGTATATCGAGTGCCGTGTGGATAACTTTATACATCATTGTATTTCGCTGGTGTGGTATTATTGGATCATACCCAAGACGCACGAGGGTAAGTGCTATGTTGCATGAAAGATTTTATATCCACAACCTTCAGTCCTCAATCATTGTTGAATTTTTTTGCGAAGGATAGGAGCGTTCTGGGCATCGATGTTGGGACTTCTTCATTGAAAATTATACAAATACGGAGGGAGAAAGAACAGGCAGTGCTCGAAACCTACGGGGAGCTTTCCGCCGCTGCTTATAGCGGCGGCGAACCGGGACGCGCCGTATTGCTCGCCGATGAAAAAGTATCTGAAATGATTGTCGATTTAAAAAAGGAAGCTGGTGCTACCGCGAAGAGAGCGGTCATTGGTATTCCTGTTCGGTACAGTTTTATAACGGTGGTTGAAATGCCAGAACTTACCGACGAGCAGTTGAAAGAAGCGGTGCAGTTCGAAGCGCGGCGGTATATTCCAATTCCTTTGCAAGATGTTGTTCTTGACTGGTGGCCGATCCCCAAAAAAAATGACAAGCGTGGGGCGACCGTGTTGTTGGCGGCGGTTCAGCGTGACATTGTCGAAAAATACAAACGGATAGTGACGGTGGCGCAGCTTGAATCAGCTGGTTTCGAAATTGAGGCGTTTCCTCCAACGCGGCTTCTCGGATCGCGGGGACGCGGTGCGGTTATGACTATCGATATCGGAGCCCTTTCGACAAAAATTTCTATCGTTGTTGATGGCATTATCCACGCGGTTCATCATGTCGATCGAGCATCACAAGCTTTTTCTCTTGCAATATCACAATCGCTTGGCATTGATTTTCAACGGGCCGAGGTGATGAAGCAAAGTGTTGGAATAAGCCAGCGTCCGGAAGCGGCAGGGGTGCGCCATACAATCACTCCGCTCATTGATTCTCTTTTTGATGAGGCAGATCGGCTACGGACAAGTTTTCGTCGAAGATTCGATACACCCGTTGATAAAGCGATTGTGCTTGGGGGAGGAAGTCTCATGCCTGGATTTGTTGATTATGCGGTCGAACGGCTCGGCATCGAGGTGATTCTTTCCAATCCGTTTCAGAAACTTTCTTATCCCGCTTTTTTACAGCCGGCGCTAAAAAAAATTGCGCCAAGCTTTACTGTCGCAACAGGGCTTGCGCTTCGTGCGCTGGGAGAAGAATTATAATGCTATGAACGAGGGCAAATTTATACCACATACGCAGGCAATCCCACCGAGCCGCGTGCCGCGGCAGGGGCTGGGCCTTTTTAGCGTCCTCGCTTTTATTGTTGCGGTGCTGGCGGGGGCGGCAACCGGGGCAACAGTATTTCTTGATAAGAATTATCAAAATCAAGTTACGGAGGCCGTTGGTCGTTTGAAGAAAATTCAAGAGAAAATCGAAATAGAATCTTTCAGAAAAGTTTTGGATGTTCAAAACCGCATTCAAATCGCATCTGACATGCTTAAAGAACATGTGTATCCTTCCCAAGCGTTTAATTTTGTAGAGGACCACACACTCGATACCGTTCGCGTTGAATCATTTGGGTATACGGCCGGCGTATTGCTCTTGAGACTGCGCGCCCCCAGTTATTTGGACTTTGCCCAACAAATTAAACATTATCGTA
>MHOB01000008.1:3017-12314 GCA_001821795.1 Candidatus Ryanbacteria bacterium RIFCSPLOWO2_12_FULL_47_9c | reverse complement strand
CCGGGTCTTACCGATAAGGGCCAGATTATCTTTGACGTTGATATTACGCTTACGAAGGATTTTATCCGAAGACGCCCGGAGCCACGCCAGAATGCGAGTGCCGCTTCAGTTGTTCCAGCTGCTCCGGTAAATTCTGAAGAAGAACCATGAAAGGCCTAGTCACATTTATTATTTTTATCGTCGCCGTTGTCGCGGTGTATCAGTTTGCATTACCCGCATATACGAGGATTCAGGAATCGCGGAGAGAGCTTGGCCTGATTGATGAAATTGAGCGGAAATTTCGTGATGCCGAAAAAGAGCGCGAAGATACATTGAAACGCCTCAATAGCATTAGTGACGAGAATCTTGCTCGTCTTGATTTGCTCTTGCCCTCCGAGCCGCTTCCCGAGGAGCTCTATGTATTTTTTAATACCGTTGTAGGAAATTCTGGCATGAATCTTTCAAAACTCGTGGTTGCGGAATCTGAAAAACAAAAGAAGCAAGATACGGGCGCTTTCTCAAAGCACACCTTGTCTTTTGAACTGGAAATAAACGGGTCGTATCAGAGTTTGCGCAAACTTCTTGATCTTATTGAGAATAATATCCGGCTCATGGATGTTGATAAAATTTCAATCGCGCGCAATAAGAATGGCGCGTACGGAGTTTTACTGGGGGGAATAATGTATTATGGCAACTAGCGCTTCTATAGTATCAAATCCAGAATCAGGAAGAAAATTCGTTCTCGTGGGAATTGGACTTCTCTTTGTTGTTGCGGTGGCATATTTTTTCTATGGATACTACCAAAAGCCGCAGGGTGATGCAGGTGCGCCTGTTGTTGAGACGTCGAATTCTGATGTTTCTGGGGCGAGTCTTCTCAATCCGAATTTACCGGAGGAGGGAAGGGCAATTCTCAATGAACTTGATATTTTGAAAAAAATTAAGCCACTTGATACAAAATTCTTTGAAGAGCCCGGTTTTGCTTCACTCCGCGAGACAAAAATTAGTATTCCTTCTGTCGAACCGACGCCAGGGCGGGAGTTTCAGATCGAGCTTTCCCAATAAAATATGCGTTCCATCGCGGATCTTCTTTTGGTGAAGGGAATTATTGATGACGCCACCGCGCGCCGCGCAAAACAAGATGCTCGTTCATTAGAGCAAGATATTGATGAGGTGCTTGTTAATCAAGGCGTTCCGGAAGAGAAAGTTTTGGAAGCGAAGTCCGAGCTTTTTGGAATTCCCGCGCGCGCTGTCGCGGGATCTGTTGGTTATGAAACGTTAAAATATATTTCCGAGGAGTCGGCGCGCCATTATCAAATGGTTCCTCTGGGTACCGAGGAGGGGGTTCTTGAAGTAGGAATGGTGAGACCCGAGAATCTCGAAGCGCGGGAGGCGCTTCAGTTTATCTCTTCCAACATCGATATGCCGTTTAAAATTTTTCTTATCTCTCGGACGGATTTCAACAATGTATTAAAAGAGTACCAAGGTCTTGGAGGAGAGGTATCGAAAGCGATTAGCGAGTTTGGCGAACAGGAAGTCCAGCTGCCCGAATCACGCGTGAAGCCGGGTAAGGAAGAAATAAACGTTTCCGAGGACGCCCCAATTACAAAAACTGTTACGGTCATATTGCGTCATGCGGTGGAAGGAAAGGCATCCGATATTCATATTGAGCCGTCGAGCGACCAATTGCGTGTCCGGTTTCGTGTTGACGGCGTTCTCTATACAAGCATTCTTCTTCCGATGAATGTGCACGAAGCAGTTATCTCGCGCATAAAAATTATGACGAATATGAAAATAGATGAGCGCAGAAAACCGCAGGACGGCAGGTTTCGAGCCCGGATTGACAAAAGGGATGTAGATTTCCGCGTCTCAACATTTCCAACCTATTATGGCGAAAAAGTCGCACTTCGTATTCTCGACCCCGACATCGGAATAAAATCCTTCGAAGAGTTAGGTATTGAAGGTGCGAATTTAGAGAAAGTGCGTGAATCGCTCAAGCGGCCTTTCGGGATGATTTTGATTACCGGACCAACGGGATCAGGAAAATCAACAACGCTTTATTCGATGCTCAAGGTTCTCAATGACGAAAAGCGGAATATCGTGAGTCTTGAGGATCCGGTTGAATATTATGTTGAAGGGATCAATCAGTCCCAAATCCGGCCCGAGATTGATTACACATTCGCCTCCGGCCTCCGAAGTATTTTGCGCCAAGACCCGGACGTCATTATGGTTGGCGAGATTCGCGATCGCGAAACCGCGCAACTTGCGGTTCATGCCGCGCTTACCGGGCATCTTGTATTGTCCACGCTTCACACGAACGACGCGATTGGAGTTATCCCGCGGCTTATTGATATGGGGGTAGACCCGTTTCTTATTCCCTCTACGCTTGTCATGGCGATGGGGCAGCGCCTTGTGCGCACGCTGTGCCCCGAATCGCGCAAGCCAATAGAAGTCGTTGACCGTATTAGTAAAATGTTGGAGGAAGAGCTTGCTGCGTTTCCCGCTGATATAAAGAAAACTGCTAGTCTCCCTAAAACAATCTATGAAGCCGAATCGTCGCCGACCTGTCCAAAAGGCACGAGGGGACGGCTCGCGATAATAGAAACTCTTTTGATGACGCCCGAGCTTGAGCAAATCATATTGCATGAGCCGTCGGAAGTGAAAATCGCGGAGGAGGGTCGCCGCCAAAATATGGTTACTATGCGTCAGGATGGAGTGTTGAAAGTGCTTCGCGGCATTATTGGACTTGAGGAGCTTTTTGAAGTGGTGGTGTAGGTGTATAATAAGCAATATATGGCCGACCGGACCAAGATTCTTTTAGTAGATGACGATGAGTTCCTCCTCGATATGTATTCGGTCAAGTTTAAAGAGACGGGATATGAAGTTGATATCGCGTCGAGTGGCGACGAAGCGCTCGAAAAAATAAAGAGAAATCCCTACCCGGTTATTCTCCTCGATGTTGTAATGCCCGGTCTCGATGGATTTGAGGTTCTTTCCCAAATGCGTAAAGACGGTCTTGCAAAGGATTCCGTCGTCATTATTCTTTCAAACCTTGGACAGAAAGAAGATATCGAGCGAGGGCTGGCGCTTGGCGCGCATGATTATATTATTAAGGCGCATTTTACGCCGCGGGAAGTTGTCGAAAAAATTCAATATCATCTTGGTAAGAAAAAATAAAAATCAAAAATATGGATTTTGAAAAAGAACTGGAAGATCTTATTACGACGGTGCTTCGCGAAAACGCATCGGATTTGCATTTAGCGGTTGGTCATTATCCGACTCTGCGCGTTGAGGGCGCTCTGATTCCGCTTACGAAGAAACAGATTTTAACTCCCGATACCGTTGAGGGGCTTATTTTTGCTATGCTTGATAAAGACGAACATGCGCAATTTCTCAAGGAAAAAGAACTTGATTTTTCTTTTGATCATAAAGGAAGGGCGCGTTTTCGTGTGAATGTTTTTTTTCAGAGGGGTTTTACGGGATGCGCTATGCGTTTAGTGCCTGTTAAGATCCGCTCTTTCGAAGAACTTAATCTTCCTCCGATTTTGAAGGATTTTGCCCGCACGGAGCAAGGTTTTTTTCTTGTGGTGGGGCCGACCGGGCACGGGAAAACAACAACACTTGCGGCGATGGTAGACATGATTAATCGCGAGCGCGCGGAGCACATCGTAACCATTGAAGATCCGATAGAGTATTTATTCACCGCGGACCGATCGATTATTGACCAGCGCGAGGTGCGTACTGATACCGTTGATTTTCATACGGCGCTTCGGTCCGTGTTTCGCCAAGACATCAACGTTCTTATGCTTGGTGAGATGCGCGACCACGAAACGATTGCGACCGCGGTCACCGCCGCAGAAACCGGGCATCTTGTGCTCTCGACTCTCCATACGAACAACGCCGCGCAAACGATTGACCGCATTATCGACAGTTTCCCCGGGTCTCAACAATCGCAGATTCGGGCGCAGCTTTCAAGCGCCCTCGTTGGCATTTTCTCACAACGCCTTCTGCCGCGCATTTCGGGCGGGCTTGTTCCGGCCTACGAGATTCTTATTGCGAACACCGCAATTCGCAACCTCATTCGGGAAAATAGGAACCATGAGATTGACCTTGTGATTGACACAAGCTCGCAGGAGGGCATGGTAAGCTTGAACCGGTCGCTTACCGAGCTTTTGCGAAAGGGTGAAATTACCATGGAAAGCGCGATCCAATACTCGCTCAATCCGCAGGAGTTGCGGATGATTGCGCGCTAAGCGGCGAGCGCTATGCTTTATAACTATCAGGCACGCACTCATGAAGGACTGACGCGCTCGGGGTCGGTAGAGGCGCCGTCGGTTGATGCCGCAATCCAGATGTTGCAGAGACAGAATCTTTTTGTTTTACAGCTTGAGTCCGCGGTAAAACGTCTCCCCTGGTATCAACTGCCGCTCGCGCGTTTTCACGGCGTCGGGCAAAAAGAGGTCATGCTTCTCGCGCGGCAGCTCTCGACACTTTTTGAAGCAAAAGTTCCAGTCGTGCAGACGTTTCGGACGCTGATTGGCCAGTCCGGTTCCCGCGGGATGCAACAGCACCTGACGGAAGTGCTCGATGATGTTCAGGGGGGTATGAGCATGTCGCAGGCGATGGGTAAGCATCCGACCGTTTTCTCAAATTTTTTCGTGAATATGGTTCGATCGGGAGAAGAGTCAGGAAAACTCGACAGTGTTTTTAACTACCTTGCCGATTACCTTGAGCGAAATTATATTCTTCTCACGAAAACGCGAAACGCCATGATATATCCTGCGTTCATTCTTGTCGCGTTCATCGGCGTTGTCGTTATGCTCCTCACGGTTGTTATTCCAAAACTGACGCTCATTATTAAAGAAGCAGGTCAAGAACTTCCCATTTATACAAGAATTGTCATCGGAACGAGCGAGTTTTTGCGAAGTTTTGGCGTTTTTATACTTTTATTGATTCTGGGGGTTATTGTTGTACTCTTTCAATATTTGAAAACTCCTGAAGGGAGGCGCGCGTGGAGCCGCACGCAGATTACCATACCGATTATTGGGATTCTTTTTCAAAAACTTTATCTTGCGCGCCTCGCGGATAATCTTCAGACGTTGATTGCCGGGGGTATCCCAATTGTGCGTTCGCTCCAGATTACTGCCGATGTGGTTGGTAATGAGATTTACCGCGGCATTGTTCTTGAGGCGATAGAAGCGGTGCGCGGCGGAAGCACTATCGCCGATGCTTTTGAAAAACACCCCGAAATTCCGCCGCTTTTGACTCAAATGATGCGGGTCGGAGAAGAAACGGGCAAGCTCGACCAGATTTTGAGGGCGCTCGCGCGGTTTTATTCGCGCGAGGTAGATAGTCTTATTGACAACTTGGTATCCCTTATTGAACCGCTCCTCATTCTTATTTTAGGCGTCGGTATTGGCCTTATTGTTGCGTCTGTTCTGGTGCCGATATATAACTTGACACAGGCATTTTAACTCGCATGCCCCTTTATAGTTATCCACAGCACATTCATTTCGAGGAAACGCGCGCCTTGATATAATGTCCGCAAGGATTGATTGCCTCTATTAAGGAGGCGTCGTGGGTCGAGACAAAAATATACTTTCTCAAAAATAATTAATTAAATAACATATTGAAAATGACTAAATTTAAAAAAGGTTTTACGCTCATAGAACTCTTGGTTGTCATCGCTATCATCGGGGTACTTGCGGGTATCGTGCTTGCGGCTCTCAACACGGCACGCGACAAAGGAGCAGACGCCGCTATTAAAGGAAATCTTGCTGGTCTTCGCGTGCAAGCGGAGCTTTATTTTGATAAAGATGGAAAATACGGTTCTGAAGTGTTTGCTATGAATACAACAGAGCCATATTGTGATGGTACTGACGCCGCTTCCGATGAGACATTATTTAATAAAAATGTCGCAAATAGTCTCTATCAGGGCACAAATGCAGCGTCTGATGCAAATGGCAGTACATGGGTTGCTTCATGTGCTGCTGGATGTACCACTGCTTCGTGCGCCAATGCTACTAGTTGGGCGGTTGCAGTACCGCTTCGGGCTCCGACCAACAAGACATACTGGTGTGTTGATAGTACAGGTAAGTCGGTATCGTATGAAGGTGCCACAATTGCTTTGGGCGGTGGAAGTGGCGCCGCCATTAACGCCGCTAAGTGTCCGTAATATATTTAATGGTCTTTCAGAAAAAAATCCGCCAGTCGGCGGATTTTTTTCTGAAACTATTCAGTCAAAAGTTTTATAAATAACCCGCGCCGAAGAATATTTAATTAAAATATTTTAACAATTACGCCTTATACAACTGTGATGGGTGTATTTTTTAGTTAAAATATCTAGTTTATAAGAGTGGAACTTTCTGATATAATTGCTCCTACTAATATTGAATTATTGCGTTCAAACGTTGTATCTAAAACATATGCTGAATATATATTCAAGTAAAATCTTAAAAAATTTCCTCTCTTTAAGCGCAGGACAAGCGCTCACCAAAATAATATCCCTAATATCCGTTCCGATAATTGCGAGACAACTCGGAGCTACAAACTTTGGCACTTACACTTTAGCATTTAGTTTTGTTTTAATATTCAGCGGCTTTTCTGATTTAGGTATTCACCAATTAACTATTAGAGAAGGGTCTAAGAATAAAGAAGAAAATAATTCCCTATTTTCAAATGCTCTCGTTATACGATTAATTCTAGCAATATTTTTTTTCGTTATTGCTATAGGCACGGTTTACTGGTTAGATTATCCAAACGCTACCAAGCAACTTATATTGATTCTTAGTATTTTGATTGTAACAAATGCACTCGTTAATACCATTGTGTCTGTTTTGCATGCCCAAGAAAAAATGAGTTACTCTGCCAGCTTGCTTTTTATTCAATCGATTCTTACTCCCTTGACTATAATTCCGTTGCTGTATTTAGATATAAGCTTAAAAAATGCCTTTGCCGCACTCATTATTGTTAATCTCGTTTTTACAATTGTAATCGAGCGATATTTCTTTAGAAAAATAACTAATTTTTCTTATCAATTAATAAATTTAAGAATCTGGCATCAAATCTTGAAAGATTCATGGCCCTATGCACTCATGGCGGCCTCTTGGGTGATTTATATAAACAACGGATCAATAGTACTTTCAAAGATAACCGACATTAGTAATGTGGGCATATACAATGCTGGTCAGGTATTAATTGTTTCGTTATTTTTTATTCCGGGTAGTTTAATGATGGCGCTCTACCCCGCGTTCTCTAGAAGTGTTGTCAAATCAGGTAAAAAAGAGCTAAAAAAGATTGCCGAGATGATTCTTAAGATATTACTTATGGTTATTCTCCCGGCGGCAATTTTAATATTTTTGTTTTCAAATTCTGTTGTTCATGTACTTTATGGAAGTAATTTTACTGACACCGCAATCGTACTAAGATGGCTTTCCTTAGCTTTGGTCATGCATTTTATTAATTCTCCGCTTGGTTATATTATCCTTAGTACTGAAAAAATAAAAAAATACGTTTTGTTTGACATTCTCATTTTGGTAGTTAATCTTTCTCTCGGCATATATATGTCGATTAACTACGGTTTGATTGGACCAGCTATTGCTATTTTCTGTAGTGAGTGTTTAACATTTATTATAAGACTTTTGTTCATTAAGAAAAATTTACATTTTGGTATTTCTATAAAAAGTATTTTAAATTTAAGGTTGTTGAATCAAAATGGATAAAAAAGTATCAATCATCATTCCTGTTTATAACGAAGAAAAGTACCTAGACAGATGTTTAACGAGCTTGCTCGGGCAGTCTTATATGGATACTGAGATAATTGTTGTTGATGACGCCTCAACCGATTCATCCAAAAATATTATAAAAAAATATCCTGTAAAATATTTTTACCAAAATCATGGCGGTCCAGCTAAAGCTAAAAATTTAGGGGCAAAACATGCAACCGGTGAAATACTTGCATTTGCTGATGGTGACATGTACTATGACCAAAATTATATCGAAAATCTAATACAGCCGATTTTAGCAAATCAAGCGGTGGGTACATTTTCTAAAGAGGTGTATGTTGCCAATCCAGAAAATATTTGGTCACAGTGCTATAATCTTAATCTCAATCTTGATATCCACAGAAAAGTTGGACTTGATTTTCCAACTGAATTTATTGGATTTAGAACTATATTGAAAAGAGAATTTCTGAAAATAGGAGGATTTGACAATATCGGATATGAAGAGGACTTATCTCTTTTCCCCAAACTAAAAAAACATGCCTTATCATCAGAAAAAGCGATTTCTTACCATTATAATCCAGATACAATTCCTGATGTATTCTTAACTGCCCGTTGGGTGGGGAGAGGAAATAAATATAACGTCATTCTAAGTTTGGCAAGACTAGTAAAATATTCACTGCCAACATCAATTGTTGTAGGGTTTTACAAAAGTCTAAAGTATAAAAAACCAAATTTTTTTGTCTTCAAGATAATTTGGGATTTCGGAGTATTCGTGGGTATTGTTAATTCACTCACAACAAATCAACATGCAAAATAGTCAAACCAAAGAAATAAAGTGCATTCTTTGTGGTGATACCATATTTAGAATACAAGGAAAGAAAAATACATATCAGGTCGTAATTTGCAACTGTGGTCTAGTTTATATAAATCCTCAACCATCACCAGAAGTGACTGAAAAAATCTATAACCAAGAGTATTTTTCCGGTGGTAATAATTTTGGCTATCAAGGTATAAGTTATTTAGGAAAAGAAAATGAAGAATGGTTTCAATATATTCCCGGCCTAACGTTAAAAAAAATTGAGAAGCATTTAAAATACAAAGGCAGGCTTTTAGATATAGGTTGTGCAGTTGGCCATTTTTTAGAAGTAGCCAGAAATAATGGATGGAGTATCTCGGGAATTGAATTGTCAAAATTTGCAAGAGAATACGCAGAAGAAAGATTGAATATTAATATTTACACGACACTGGAACAGTCACCATTTAAAAATGATGACTTTGATGTCATAACTGCTTTCGAGATAATAGAACACGTTCATAATCCTGATAATTTTCTAAGGGAAGCTCGTAGTCTACTAAAAGAAGGAGGAATATTGGGCATATCTACACCAAATCTTGCGAACAGTAAAACGTCAAAAACTTTTATGGAGTGGAGTTATCTTACTCCGCCAGAGCATTTATTTTACTTTGATAAAAAAACTATCACAAAGCTCCTGGAAATTAACGGCTTTTCGGTGATAGAAGTGTTTTATGGGCCGTTCAATCCTATAAATACCATTTCAGAAGCAAAAGTAAGAAAATTAAAAAAAATCTATCAATT
>MHOB01000008.1:0-2993 GCA_001821795.1 Candidatus Ryanbacteria bacterium RIFCSPLOWO2_12_FULL_47_9c | reverse complement strand
CAATTTTTCAAGCCAATTCTGAAACCAGTAAAAAAGTTGATTTATGATAAGCCGATGGAATGGTATGGACAAAAGTCGGGATTAGGGGAAGACATGATTGTAATTGCTTTAAAGAAGTAATATTTTTTGTTGCTATAAATAGTAAAAAAGTTGCATGAAGATTGCTATTGATCCACTCTTTCTGTACACAAGCCCATATACCGGTATTAGTGTCTACACAAAGAATATCATAACCGAATTACTAAAAGACAAAACCATCAAAATAGTGTTGCCCTATTTTGGCAATAACAATGATGAATTATTAGTTTTAAAAAGAAAATTTAGTAATAAAAATTTAGAAATAAGACATATAAAGATTCCAGGCAAACTTTCCAGGTTAGCTTGGGCGTATTCTACTTATCCAAAAGTAGAAAGGTATTTAACCGACATCGATCTCTATCACGCGCCCTTTTGGGTTATACCCCCGATCAAAAGCATTCCTATCGTGTTGACTGTCTACGATATATTTACTTTTACTGATCCAAAATTATTTCCGCTGTTCTCTCGATGGGTCAATAATAAGAGGATAAAAAATGTCGTAGTTGATCTATTAGCGGGTAGAAATATTAATCTGATAAGCATTTCTCAATATACTAAATCGGAATTAATAAAAAATTATCACATCTCAAGCAAAAAGATTAAAACGATTTATTTAGCGGCAAGTGGTAAATTTAACGCCGAAGCAGCCAGTGCAGTTGTTAAACAAAAATACAATTTGCCTAATCATTATTTCCTTGCGGTTGGCTCATTAAATCCAAGGAAAAATATCGAGAATCTCATAGGTGCTTTTGATATTTTTTCAAACAGCAATAAAGATTTTAAATTGGTTTTACTTGGGACTCAAGGGTGGAAAAATAAAAGAGTTTTATCTAAAATTAGAGAAAATAGCAACATACTCTGGTTGGGAGTTGTGCCGGAGAGTGATTTGCCCGGTATATACAAAGCGGCTACAATATTTGTATTTCCTTCACTATGTGAAGGATTCGGTTTGCCGGTAATTGAGTCAATGGCTTGTGGTACTCCCGTTATTACTTCCAATACTTCAGCGATGAAGGAGGTTGCGAGTGACGCGGCATTATTGATAGATCCCCTTAACAAAGTTGACATAGCAGAAAAAATGGTGAGATTAGCAAGTGATATTATATTGCAACAAGATCTGCGCTACAGAGGTTTTACCATTTCTTCAAATTATACGTGGGGAAAAACGATTAGGGAAACAGTTGACTATTATAAGCAAATACTATGAAAATACTTTTCGCGCTCAATAGGTTTAAGTACTTAACGGGCTCCGAACTTTATATATATGAATTAACTCGAGAGCTGGTACACAGGGGACATAGTGCAACTATCATTTCTAGAATTGGCGGCGAAATAACAGACAGGGCAAGGAAAAACGGGGTAAACGTTGAAGACTCTTGGAAATATTTGATTAAAGTAAGATTAGGTTTAAAATTGCCCGATTTCGATATTTTACATTTAAGTGAGTACTTGCCTACTAAGAGGGTTTTAAAAACTATAAGCACAATACCTGCCGTTGTAACTGTTCACTCAGAAGTATTACCAAAGGAGACGCCATATGTTAACTCAAGGATAAAAAAATACATATGCATAAGGCCATCTATTCAGGACATGCTTATAAACAAGTATGGGATTCCAAGGCACATGACTGAAATTATTTACAATGGGATTGATTTTTCTAGGTTCAATAAAATCAGCAATTCGAGTTCTGATTCGGAAAAGCGCAAGTTAGTAGTTTTCGTTGGCACGATTGATAGGTTGAGGAGGCGATCCATTAAACATTTAATAAATAAATCTAAGAAGGAAAATTTTGACTTAAATATCATCGGGATGAAAAAACGTTTATACTTAGGATTCTCCTTGCCCAAAAATGTTAGGTACTTTAATGCAGGGTGGGACGTTGAATCGCACCTGAAAAAAGCGAGTGAGACAGCAGGTGTCTTATTGGGTCGAAGCACAATAGAAGGTTGGGCATGCGGTAAGCCAGGGTGGATATATGATGTTGACGCGACGGGCAATATTAAGTCAGTTACACTCCATAAGCCTCCAGAGAATATGGCACAATTTAATATCCATTATATGACTGACAAAATATTGGATGTTTACAAGGAGGCGATATTGTAAAATGAGAAGTGGGTGATTTTAGTATGAATTTTAAGGGTTCTTTATTAGCTGTTGTTGTAACATGGAATTCGGCGAAATATATTACATCATGTTTGGAATCGTTATGTAGTGTAGCTACTGGTATTGTCATTATAGATAATGCATCGGTGGATAATACAGTAGAAATTGTTCGCGAAAAGTTTCCCAGTGCGCATGTCATTACGAATGACACCAATAAATATTTATCACATGCCCTTAATCAAGGTATCAATTTTAAAGATTCGCAGTATTATTTTATTTTAAATCCAGACATCGAGTTAAATTCTAAAACAGTAAACCACCTAGTTCATTTTTTGCAAAATCATACTAATGTTGGAATTGTAGGGCCAAGACTTGTATATCCAGATGGTACATTTCAACATTCTTGCAGAACTTTTCCAACACTTCATACGGTAATTGCGCGTGGCATCACTTTTAATAAACACAGATCATCGATCTCGGGTTTTATGCAGCAGCATTTAATGATTAATTACGACCACGTGATACCTCGAGAAGTTGATTGGATTCTTGGAGCGGCGATGATGATAAGGAGAGAGTGTATAAATGAGATCGGCGGTTTCGATGAAAAATATCCGATTTATTATGGCGATGTTGATTTATGCTGGCGTGCCAATAAGCATGGCTGGAAGGTTGCTTATAATCCAGAAGCTATTGCTATACATCATTACCAACGATCAAGTGCCCGCGGCGGCATCTTTAATCCTCTGAAATGGTCTCACGCGAGGAGTGCTTTGCGGTTCTTGATTAGGAAAAACTTTTCGTGAGTGTATTGT
>MHOB01000007.1:1331-11695 GCA_001821795.1 Candidatus Ryanbacteria bacterium RIFCSPLOWO2_12_FULL_47_9c | reverse complement strand
TAGAAATCGCAGAGTGTGCATGGGCATCCCTTTTGGCACCCAATCGGTACAAGGCCATCCGAAGGAGTAGATTGTTCTTGGGCGAGGGTTACAAAAGTAAAAAACAAAAACACACAAAAGCATGTGGCGAGAAACGCGCCAAGATGTGGTAGTTTTTTATTTCCGCTCATCTTATTGTTGTTCGAGGAGGCCTCGGTAGCGCGCGCGTGTTTCTGCAAGTGATTCTGATGGAGTGAGCCGTCCGTCCGCCACGGATTCTATAATATCTCGGAGGAAGTCGGAATTATACTCCGGATAGTTTTCTTTAGTTCTCCGTGCGTTTAAGGCCGATTCTTGAAGAAGAGGCGAGAGCACTGATGCTTGGATGAGATCGCGCCGTGCGGGCGCCGCTCCAACTCGCGGCAGATAGATCGCCGCCTGCGCTTGGCTGGTGAGCCATTGCGCGAAATGCCACGCGGTTTTCTGTCCTTGTGATCGTCTTAAAACGGCGATCGCGTGGACATCGGCAAAATGAACAGGTGTTTTCGCGTTTTCAATTTGGGGGGCAAGCGCTACGCCAAAGGAGATGTGCGTATTTTTCTCGGCAAGAAAGGATTTGTACGAGTGATAATCAAGCATCATACCGAGCTTCCCTTCAGTGAAGAGCGCGCGCGGCTCTGCAATGCGCGTATTCCATGTGTAAACTCCCGAGCGTGCTTTGCTTGCATTGCCAAAATCGCTATAAAACCGGATTACCGATTCCATTTCCTGTTGGTACGACGTTTTCTGTAAAGATGCCTCAAGGTCGGCGTTCTCTTGGAGCAGAAGAAGGGAAAAGATTTCTTTATAGAGTGGAATGTTTGAAGCTCGCCCGAGAGCCGAACCCGCACGGACAACAACATCCGACTGGCCAAGCTTTCGGATGTCGTTCGATGCCTTGATGAATTCAGTCCAATCTGGCGGCGGAACTGCCCGACGAACCTCGGCAAAAATATCTTTATTCCAATAAAGCACCAGAGGATCGATCCAGAGGGGGAGCGCCCATACGACGCGCTGGGGTTTTTGCTGGGCTGTTACTGTTTCGATGAATGTATCTGCCACGATGCGTGCGAAGATATTTTCAATATCTTCTGGCGTGGCGGTTGAGGATGGAAGAGGGGCAAGTCTTTCTCGGTTCGCGACAATCCAATCGGCGCTAGCAATTACAAGATCGGGATTTTTTTCTGACGCAAGCGCTTCAATGATATCTTGCCGGAATGTGCGCGGATTTTTTACCTCGTATTCGATTTTGACTTTGAATTCTCGCTCGTATGTTTCAAATAGTGATTGAAAAATTTCTTTGCGGTCGACTCCCCATACTACAAGTTGGGATGTGCCATCCCCGATGCGCGGCGGCTCGCCACTGCTCATCAAGGAAAAGATAATAATCGCGGCAATAACAATAATGATAGAAAATGCAATGATGATAACTTGGACTTTGTTCATTGTTTTTTTGCTATCACGCCATAATGATGTTCGCCGAGCGTAAATTCTTTCTCAATTATACAATGGAACGAAGCGATGTATTCTTTAAGCGCCTGCGGGGTCACGCGGTGTTGGGGGCGTGGGCCGGGAGTCCCCAGCAGCCCGTCATTCCATTCCACAAACAGTATTCTACCGCCTTTTTTGAGAACGCGGAACGCTTCTGCAAGCATCGCATTTTTGTTTTGTGTTTGGAAAAGAATGTTTGCGATTACGATAAAATCAACACTCTCTGCTCGGAGTTTGGTTCCTTGGGGCCGCTCAAGGTCGGCGCGCAGGGTTTCGATGTTGTGGAGGCCAAAGTCTCGGGCTCGTTTCCGAAGAGCTTCAAGCGGTGGTTCTTGGATATCGAACGCGTATACCGTTCCGTTCTCGGAAAGTTTTTTTGCAATGGGAATTGCAAAATACCCCGCTCCCGCTCCAAAGTCAGCAACCGCGAGCGGTCCGTAGAGGTCGCATTCTTCAATTAACTCTTCGAGTTTAGCAAACGAACGCATATCATAGAACCGCGACCGCGCTCAAGCGGTCTTGTCCTTCAAGGCGCATGATGCGCACCCCTTGTGTTGCGCGCCCCAATGTTGGTAGTTCTTTTATATAGCTACGGAGCGTTTTTCCCTTTTGCGAAATCGTGATGTACTGTTCATTGGTGTTGTCGAGGATTTTGACGGCGACGAGGGGTTTCGTTTTTTCGTTGATGCTCATTGTTTTGACGCCGGATCCTCCCCGCGACTGTGTTTTAAACTCTTTAACCATTGTTTTTTTACCGTATCCTGCGGCGCTTATGGAAAAAACAAAAAGGTCCGCGTTTCCTTTCGATACGGTATCACACCCGATAACTTCATCCCCGGACGCGAGTTTTATCCCCCGTACTCCTTGCGCCTGCCTTCCCATGGTTCGGATTTTCGTCTCGGTAAACCGAATTGCCTGCCCACGTTTTGTAAAGAGCATGCAGTCATCTCCTTTTTCGGCGATTCGTACCCACCCAAGCACGTCGCCTTTGCGCAGTTTCATGGCGATAATACCGGAACGCCGTACTCCTAGAAAAGCATGAAGATCCGTCTTCTTTATAATACCGTGTTTTGTGGCCATAACCAAAAATGCGTCTTTGCCTTTTTTCTTTTTTGGGACGGCAATAAAGGAGGTGATTTCCTCGCTTGGCGCCAGCGCCAGAAAATTCACGATGGGCTTGCCTTTTGCGATTCGGGATGCTTCTGGGATCTCGTACGTTTTTGTTTCATAGACTTTTCCTGTCGTTGAGAAAAAAAGGAGCGTGTCATGGGTGCCGCAAGTCGCAAAATTGAGGACAACATCTTCCTCTTTCCATTCTCCGCCGACGATTCCTTTACCGCCTCTTTTTTGTGCCCGGAATTCTTTTGGCTTCAGGCGTTTAAGGTACCCGTCGCGCGTCATAAGAACAATGTGTTCTTCCTCCGGAATCATATCCTCAACCGCGATTGTTGTTGTCCCGGTTGGGATGACGCGCGTTCTCCGTTCGTCTCCATATTTTTCCCGAATATCCGAGAGTTCCTTTTTGATGACATCGCGGATTCTCTTTGGATCAGCAAGAATCGCTTTCAGCTCTTTGATGAGGGCTATTGTGTGGGCGAGTTCGTCCTCAATTTTTTTTCGTTCAAGGCCCGAAAGCGTTGCAAGGCGCATTTCGAGTATTGCCGTTGCTTGCTTGTCAGAGAGATGAAATTTTTTCGTAAGATTTTCGTGTGCCGTCTCCCGATCTTTGGATTTTTTGATTGTCGAAATAATTTCATCTATGTGATCGAGAGCTTTTTTGAGCCCCTCGAGAATATGAGCTCGGTCTTCAGCAATGCGTAACTCATGGCGCGTTCGCCGTTCAACCATGGTAGTGCGCGTTCCGATAAACTCTTCAAGATATGATTTTAGAGAGAGCGTCTGCGGCTGGATGCCGCCAGAAAGCGCAAGCATGTTGAAATGAAAAACCTTTTCGAGGTCAGTATGTTTGTAGAGCGCGTTGAGAATTTTTTGCGGATAGGCGTCGTTCTTGAGATCAATTGCGATGGTAAGCCCGCTTTTATCGGATTCATCGCGAATGTCTCTGATGCCTTCGATTTTTTTCTCTCGGACAAGCTCCGCGATTTTTTCAATGAGTTCAGCTTTATTTACTTGAAAGGGAAGTGACGTAATCATAATGCTGTAGCTTTTTCCTTTCTCGGTGATATCTACTTCTCCGCGCATTACAACTCCTCCGCGCCCCGTCGCGTAGGCCTGCGCAATATCTTGCCGGTTAAAGATTATGCCGCCTGTGGGAAAATCTGGACCCTGGACATGGTTCATTAACTCCTCAAGCGTTGTTTTCGGCTTGTCGATAACCGCTATGGTCGCATCAATAAGCTCCCGTAGGTTATGGGGAGGAATGCTCGTTGCCATGCCGACCGCGATGCCAAGCGATCCATTGAGCAGGAGATTAGGAATCCGCGCGGGGAGTACGGTCGGTTCCTCGCGCGAACCATCGTACGTCGGGATGAAATCAACCGTTTCTTTGTCAATATCAGAGAGAAGTTCATCGGAAATGCGCGTGAGCCGTGCCTCGGTATAACGCATGGCGGCTGGGGGGTCTCCGTCAATGGAGCCAAAATTTCCTTGACCGTCGATGAGCGGGTAGCGCAGCGAGAACGTTTGGGCCATGCGCGCGAGCGCGTCGTACACGGCAGTATCGCCGTGGGGGTGATATTTACCTAAGACTTCGCCGACAACTCGCGCGGATTTAACGTATTTTGAGGAGGAGCGGAACCCAAGTTCTTTCATTGTGTAGATAATACGCCGCTGGACCGGTTTCAGACCGTCACGAACATCAGGCAGTGCGCGCGCGACGATAACACTCATTGCGTAACTAAGATACGCCTCGCGCATCTCTGTTGAAATGTTCCGCCTGTTTAGCTCTTGTGCGTCATCGTTTTTCATATGGTTTATGGTTGCATTTCCACATTTTTAAGATTTTCTTGCACCGAGTTTCCGAGGAGTCTGAATGGATTTGGTGCGCCGTAAGAAAGGGGATCGCGCGAGAGAATCCAAATCCACACAACGAGCGCCATACATATTACGACGAGCACCGCCCGGAATACTTTTCGTTTGCCGAGCGGCGCGTGCTGGATTGAAAAGAGAATGTTTCGCATAGAGTTCTTATATTCGTTCGGAGTCAAGTACAACGAGCCGTTGGCCTTCCATGGGGAGCATCCTTTTTTTTATCGTGAGTTTTGTTACAACTTCTGGTTTTTCCCCCATGTCTCTCATAAAAGAATCGGTAGATTTTTTTAAGCGCGGATCAGCAACGATGACAACAATACGAGGATCAATTGTGCTTACGGCTTTCTGTACCTCGGGGAGGTTGTTTTCCGGGGAAAGAAAAAGAATATCGGCTCCATCCACGCGGTCAAGGACCGTTTTAAGAGTTTCCTTGTGTGATGCGGCCCCAAGGTAAAAAAGGCGCAGTCCTTCCCATTCAATCAAAAAAGGAGTTACATCCGTTCCTTCAAAACCAGTACACGATATTTCGCGCGTTTCGTATTCGCCGGGGGTTGAAAATTCAATGGGGTTTCCGCCGAGTGAGTGTGCATGCGTTCCCGTGGGATTTGTAAAAAGAACAACCGCGGCTTCGAAACGCGGTCCTCCTTTTGGTGGGGGGTCAATAGCGAGGACGTTCTCACCCGACTGAAGCTTTAAGCAGGAAGACCCGTAATTCGTGATAACCATATGAATGGAGTATATCGGAAAAAAGAGCCCTTGAAAAGCGTTTTTCTCTCGTATATACTATTCGAATGATAATTGACGACCAAGAGGTTGCATCTCGACCCCACTTACTTGGGCAATGGAAAGTACCGCGGACGGGTGACATTGTTGAGGGCGTGATACTAAGTAAACACGGTTCTTCGGTGTTTATTGATTTGGGATATGGGACCGGCATCATCTATGGAAAAGAATATCAGGACGGGCGTGAAATGCTGAAACAGAAAGAGATAGGGGACATGGTTGTCACGAAAATTATCGAGCTCGAAAATGAGGATGGTTACGTAGAGCTTTCAGTGAAGGAGGCGGGACGCGAAAAATTTTGGAAGGAAGCGGATGCGGTTGTTGCCGAGAAAAGACCGATTGCGCTCCGGGCACTTGAGGCGAATAGGGGAGGACTTGTGTTTGAGTGGAATGGAACAAAGGGCTTTCTTCCTCTCTCACAGCTCTCGCAAAAACATTATCCTCGCGTCGAAGGAGGCGATAAAAATAAAATCCTAGAGGAGCTCCAAAAATTTATTGGGCAGGATTTTATGCTTACTATTATCACGATTGATCCAAAAGAAGAGAAAATTATTTTTTCGGAAAAGTCGCTTGAGCCCGACGAAACGAAAGAGAAACTCGCAAAATATGAAGTAGCCGGGGTTTATGAGGGAGAAATTTCCGGAATCGTGGAATTCGGGGTTTTTGTAAAGCTCGAGGAGGGTTTGGAGGGGCTTGTGCATATCTCCGAACTTGATTGGGCGCTCGTTGAAAATCCTGCGGATTTGTACAGTGTCGGTGATAAAGTTCAGGTGAAAATTATCGCGATTGACGGTGATAAGATTTCACTTTCCATCAAGGCGCTCAAAGAAGATCCGTGGAAAAAGGCAAAGCTTGAGAAAGGGGATATTGTGGAAGGCCTTGTCATGAAATTCAACAAGTACGGTACATTTATAAAACTTGTACAGTACGAAGGTCTGTCGGGATTATCGCATGTTTCAGAATTTGAAAGTGCGCAGAAAATGCGCGAAACGATCGAGATTGGAAAAGTTTATCCGTTTCAAGTTGTTGTTTTCAACCCCGATCACCACAAGCTTTCGCTTGCGTTTTTGGGTAAAGAGGTTCGCAAAGAGGTTGAATAGTCTAGGCGCGTTTTTTCAGCGCGCGGATTGCCTGCATGAAAAATGTGATTCCGCCACCGAGCCCGGCCACAATGCCAAGAATGGAAAGGTAGACGAAAACACCGGATACTGATTCTTTTGATGCGATTCGAATTCCAAGGACAGCGAGACCGAATATCGCGAAGCCGATAAAGGTACAAACAAAGTAAAATATTACTCTTCCCATATCTTTAGTACACTAACTTTTCCGTTGCTTGGGCAAGAAGTAGTAAGCAAAGGGTTAAGCCCACGAAGGCGGCTTTTCCCGCCCGTTTTGCTTATCCACATCCTCCTGATTGCGACGCCTTATAAATAGTACAATAAAATTAATGAATAAACTACTCGTTCCGTTTGGGGTGATGTTTACTTTTCTTGCCCTGCCGCTTATGACCATGAGCCAATCGCCCGGGATTTTGTGCCCGTCACCCGAAATCACCACTGATCTCAAGAGAAGCAGCGCTGATCCATTTGAGAGCCGCCATCCTGTTATAAGAACACGCGGCGAGGTGACTGCTTTGCAGGAGTTTTTGTGGCAGTATCGGGGGCAGTTTGAGTGGCGCATTGACCGCATAAAAGACAAAGACGATTTTACGACTGGGTTTTACGGAGATACAACTACCAACGTAGTAAAAAGTTTTCAAGATCAATTCGCTCCGGATATAAAAGGCACTATTGAATACGGCAGGGTTTTGCAAAAAACGCGGGACACTATTTATACGCAGTGCGGTTCTGTACAGCCCATACCACAACCGGATATTTTTGATTATTCTATTTTGGGCAGTGGCGATATTCAACTCACGCGCGGAGAATCCGCGAACAATATTATCACGGTAAGAAAAGTTTCCGGCATCGCAAAAGACGTTGCTTTATCGATAGGCGGTTTACCGGCCAGGGCAGCGGCCTCTTTTTCTCCAGTGTCATGCATGCCATCGTTGACGTGCCAATCAATACTCGCTATTCAAACTGCCGCGCAGACTCCCGTCGGGTCTTATCAGATTATAGTTATGGGTTCTGCAGGGAGTGCGATGAGGCAATCTCTTCCATTTGTACTCACTGTAAGTGAGTCTTCTTTGCCTCCACGGCAAGATTCAACGCTCGGGTTTAATAATAGGGTAGCTTTGTTGGTTCTTACAAATCAATCACGCTCTGACCCCTCGGCATATGATTTTCCCGTAGTGCCTCCTCTCGCGTGGAATGACAATCTTGCCAGAGTAGCGCAAGAGCACAGTGAAGATATGGCCGCTCACAATTGCTACCAGCACAATTCCTGCGACGGGACATATTGGGCAAGCCGCATCAGAAAATATTACAATTCTACGTGGCTTGGCGAAAATATTACCTATCTTGTAAATACTCCACAGACAATACATGCAGGGTGGATGGGCAGCTCGGGGCACCGCGCAAATATTTTGCGTAGCTCATTTACTGAAATGGGCTCCGGCATGGCTCTTGGCAGAGATGGTTTTGGTCCAACAACGCTGACGACGGTTGATTATGGAAGCGGCCGCGTCGGCACGTTTCCCACATTGCCTGCAGGCGCGGTACTTCCGGCTACCGCATTTACCAATGGCGCGCGCGCGATGCTTGTAAATTATTATCATCAAAATGGAAGAGCGCCGCAGGCAGTTCGCGCGATTGTCGGCTCCTCATGCATATCTCTTCCAAAAGTAACCGGTAAAACAGATAATTATGCAACATACGGTGGTATGCACACATTTACTGGAAATGGATGCACGCCGGTTGTCTTCGAAGCGATACGCTCCGATGGTGTAAAGGTGCGTTACCCGGCAACTGGTGCGATTCTTGTCGCGTCAGGAAGTGCGACTTGTGACGAGCGCACAACAGAAACGCCAACTACTAACTGTGGAACAAGTTTGGCGCCCGCTCAAAATGCAGAAACAGTATCTCGTCTCGCCGAAACTTTGCAGGCTCTCAAGAGTCTGTTGGAGCAGCTGAAAAAATCAGCGGGCCAGTAATAGTTCGTGTCATTTTTAACTCTGCACCGCGCGCAATTTCTCAACCGCGTCGGCTAAAAATTGGCTATATAAATTAAGGCCCACGCGGGCGGCGGCTCCCGATTGTTCGCGGCCGAGGATGTTTCCAGCGCCGCGCATTTCCAAATCTTTTTCTGCAATCACGGATCCCGCACCCAAAAATTGCGTGTCTTGAAGAATATCGAGGCGCTGTTCTGCTTTTTTGGGCAAGTGCTCTCGATTATAAAAGAAATACGCATATGCCTGCGCGTCTCCGCGTCCCACGCGGCCTCGAAGCTGGTGGAGGTCAGCAAGGCCAAAGAGTGTTGAGTCAGAAACGATCAGCGTGTTTACTGAAGCAAGGTCGATGCCGTTTTCTATAATCGTGGTTGATACAAGTATTTCGATTTTGTTTTCGCGGAATTTTTCCATGGTTTCGACAAGTTGTTTTTCTCCAACGCGCCCGTGGATGTAGCCGATTTTTCTTTCTGGCAGCATATGTGCGAGCATCTCAAGAGTTTTCGGGATTTTATGGATTCTATTTTCGAGTATATAAATTTGCCCTCCGCGCGCAATTTCGCGCGCGATCGCGAGTTTTAAAATCTTCTTGTCGTACGGCAATACCAATGTTTCAGGTGCTAAGCGTCCCAAAGGTGCGTCTTCCAAAACACTCATACGTTTTACATGCGAGAGCGCGAGCGAAAGTGTGCGTGGGAGTGGGGTTGCCGAAAGTGTCAGCACGTCAATATCTTTTTTAAGATTTTTCAAATGTTCTTTTGCGCGAACTCCAAAGCGCTGTTCTTCGTCAACAACGAGAAGCCCGAGATTTTTAAACACAACGTCGCGCGAGAGCAGGCGATGCGTTCCTACTATTATATCAAGCGTTCCCATAGACAGTTCGCCGAGTATTTTTTTCTGTGTAGTACCGGATTCAAGTCGCGAAAGGCGTGCGACCGAAACCGGCAAATCTTTGAAGCGCGCCTGCCACGTGCGATAGTGCTGATCACACAGCAAAGTGGTAGGCGCAAGTAGTGCTACCTGTTTTCCGGAAGCCGCCACGCGCGCGGAAGCGCGAAGCGCTACTTCTGTTTTGCCAAATCCCACGTCGCCGATAATAATGCGATCCATCGGCGCTGGAGACGCAAGATCAGCAAACACTTCTTTAATGACGCGTTTTTGCGCGGGAGTTTCTTCATGCAAAAAGCCCGATGCGATTTTCTCTTCAAGCTCGGCAAATTCGCTATATGCCTCGCGCGCTGTCGTCGCGCGGGCGGCGTGCATTGTCAGCAATTTTTTTGCAAATTCCACGGCGTCTTCTTTTGTTTTTTTGAGTGTGCGTTTCCAGAGCGGCGTGCCAAGCCGCGTTACTTGCGGCGCGCGAAAGCCAATGTAAGGCGAGATGCGCCCGGCTTCCGAAATCGGCACATGCAGAGTATCGGCATCACCACCTCTCGGCCCGCCCGACTGAACAGTCGTTCGGGCGGGCCCGCGATATTCGATGAGAAAGTACTCTTTCGCCGCGACTTTTGCAATCCCGCGCCAGATGCCAATGCCGTGGTCAATGTGTACTATATAATCGCCATCGCGTAAATATTCAAAAAGCGCGCGGTCGCGTTTTTTCTTGCGCTCCGGAAAATCTTTTTCGCTTTTCGCGATTTCTTCGATTATCTCAATCGCGTTGCCGAAAAAATCAACTCGCCAAAGTCCACGTTCATTCACCGGCCATATGATGATCGTGCCGCCTCGGATAGAAAACTCGCCACGCTCCTCCGGCCACGCGTTCATTTCGTAGCCAAACTCAATCAATCGCTCAACAAGCGCACGCATACCATTCTGCCACGACAAATCAAGCACAATTGTATTGTGCTCCCAAAAAACATTTTGATGCTTGCCCTTTTCTATGTTGCGTTTGTTGTGCCTAAACCACGCCGGAGTTTTCTTCTCAAACTCCGGAAGACGCGCGGCTATAAAAAGCTCTTCTGCCATACCA
>MHOB01000007.1:0-1308 GCA_001821795.1 Candidatus Ryanbacteria bacterium RIFCSPLOWO2_12_FULL_47_9c | reverse complement strand
AAACCACGCCGGAGTTTTCTTCTCAAACTCCGGAAGACGCGCGGCTATAAAAAGCTCTTCTGCCATACCAACCATTTATACTCGTTTTTGGGTAATTCTCAATAAAGCCCCAAACTAAGTTTTGGGCAAGTTGGCGGGGAAGAGATAACGCTCACTTCGTCAGGCGATTCTCTGCGCGTCGCGCTCTCTCATTTCGTAAAACACGTATTGCAAAATATGCATAAGTGATCGCGTATAAAGATATTGCTATATCGAGTACCCGAATAAACGCCATGCTTTCTGATATGTTTGGCAGTTTTTCGCGGAATGGACCCAGCGGTATTATCGGCTCTGCAAAAACAATTTCTAATAGTGCAGAGATCATCTCATATAAGAAAGCTAAGAGCGCAAACGTGCAAATAACAAGGGTACTTTTTATACCAGTCACCGTCATTTTCTTTAGTAGTTCTTGCGACCACCACTGGTTCCACGAGCGACTCCAGATACGCACTGTTACTACGAAAAGCGCAACGTAGAAGATAATCCAGAGCGTAAGAATAAGATTGCGATATTGATCGAATGACGGATAACTCGCCGAAAATAATGTAATGCCGATTAGCAGGAGTAGTAAAAATACTATTGCGCCGTTAAGCAATCTGTAATTGGGCGGGGCTTTATCGTATGCTTCTGCAACATCGCGGATACCAACGCCTACTATTTTTTTATTTATCCACCATCCAAAAATGAAAGAAGCAATCGCCAAAACTACACCAACCGTGATATATGGAAGCGCCGTTTCGCCAAAACGCATATATCCAACGCCGAAAGCAAGGGCAATTCCAACAACGAATGTAGTGATAAATAGTCGATAAAGTGTAGGCATGCGTTTACTCTATTTTCTAGTATCTTTTAGTAATTCGCAAGTCCTTCACAAATGATTGGATATCGAATGTCCAATCATGATTGAGAGATTGTTGTCACAGAAAGCGGTTCTTCAATCAGCTCGAGGATTTTTTTCTCTATTTTTTTCACAATCAGTTTTTCGGACGGCGCCCACTTTTTAAGCACAAGCTCCATTGCATCAACTCGCTTCTTTTTTTGTACTCCTACGCGAACGCGCCAGAAATCGCGCGATTTGACCGCGCGCATGACTGACTCAACTCCCTTGTGCCCCGCCGAGCGCTTGCCGAAAGAAACTTTGAAACTGCCGAGCACGAGATCCGTATCGTCGTGGATCACAACAAGATCTTTTGGCTTTACGCCGGCTTGAGCGAGCGCCTTGCCCGATTTGTTCATATAGGTGTCGGGAAGCACGAGTAAAACCTTTTC
>MHOB01000006.1:2224-14859 GCA_001821795.1 Candidatus Ryanbacteria bacterium RIFCSPLOWO2_12_FULL_47_9c | reverse complement strand
CGTATGCTTCTTTTTCATTCAATGAGTGGTAGAGAAACTTGCTATCCTCAACGACGTCGTATATATCAAAGCACCAAAAAGCATTCTTTGAGTTATAAATATTGTCCCCAATCGCTCTTGTGGAACCAACGATGTTCGCGTATTTGTGGAGTGCCTTCAGATAAATCTCTTGGTGTATCCTTTCCCTCATCTGTTGGATTTGATCATAAGTGGTAGGCATGAGAGTTGCGAGCTTTTCAAAATACTGTTCTCGCATGTAGGGTTGATTAAAGATATGAAATGATTTGGTTACAAGATTGGAACACCCGAAACAGTTCGAGCATCCACGGCAATTGTAGAGAAAAAACGAATCCGTACAACCCTTGCAATTCATACTCCATTGCAACCTGTAGGATTCGACACAGTTAACACATTCATAACAAAGTTCATTTTTGTTACCCATCAAAAGATCAAGCGAGTCCTTACAATGCTGCGCCTTAGCTGAGTAAGAGACGTCCTCATCATAAAAAGAACCGAAAACAAGATAGCAGTTCTTATTATTATCAACAAAGCTACAGTATTCGCTGTTGGTAGAGTTGTAGTTTGAAAGAGCAAGAAGTGGAACTTCTTTCAACAAAGAGGCGTACTGTGCGAAGAAGGGTTTCTGAAAATCATACTCCTTTCCATAATCTATGGGACTCCAGCCGTCACTCCACCAGAATTTTTGATCATATACTTTAAATTCCCTTTCGGGAGAGTAAATTGAGATAATGTCTTCTGTGTGGCCGGGCGCGTCGCATTTTCTTTTGTAGAGACTCCGTTCGTTGCGCCATGCAAGCCGCCGCTGAAGCCGGCAATCCGGACAAAACGTAGGTGGCGGCACTTTTATTTTCGCGTAGAAATCAAAATCCTCGGGTTCGATTACGAACGAGTTCTTGCAGTTCTGACAAATTTTCGTTTCAGCATTCATAGACGTGCTAGTCTTTTGTAAATCCGATTGCGGTGATCTACTACAAGCAATTTAATTGTATGCTGTCCAGAAAATTCAAAAGCAACGCGCCAGTCGCGCGTGATTCGGAAAGAATACTTACCTTTTAACGGTGCGCCGAGCGGCTTTGTATGAAGGCGTGAATCAAAAGTGTCGACGATAAGAATATCAAGTAGTTGTGCTAGTTTCTCCTGCGCCTCGTGCTGGAGTTTTTGAACATCGCGGAGAAATCCAGTACCATAGAAAATTTCATTTTGCGCTAGCGCGGACATGCTTTAAGAATGACTCGCTCCCGCGGTAACGATAACGTGATTTTTCCCGAACACGCTTGAGAACTTTAGCTATAAATGCGCTACGATACTGACCCTCTGCATCACCCTTAACATCTACGAGCGCCTCTTTGATTTGGGTAATATCCCGCCGCAGTACCCTAATTTCTTTATTCAACTTTTCTATAAGAGCATTGCTTACCATAAGTAAATGCTAACAAAAATATAAATACTATGCAACTTCGGCTTGATAACACTGCTCACAATAAACGATTTCAGGTCGTTCTGGTGCATACGAGGTTTCAAACTCGTTGGGACAATGTGCAGCTTTGTGAGCATGCTCGGCTGTGTTTTTATATATTTGATTCTCGCTTGCCACGCCAGTGCACTGGCATTTTCGTTTCCAAATCCTGAAAGACGTTCTTTGCTGCAATCTTTGCCAATGACGACAACTCGGGCATTGCCGTGGTACCGGCAATTTCATTGTTCGATAAAAATCAAGTTCATCGGGAATAATACGAAATGCTATTGTACATCCATCTTCACACTTGCCTTCGTGCTCACAACCGATAACTTCATCTTTTATAGAATCTTTTACTTCATTAATCTTATCGGGCAAATCTTTGTAAGATAGCGTTATCTTCAAATCTCTCTCGAGCGGCTCGCTCCATTGAGACCCATTGGCTAAAATTTCTTCCCTAGAAAGCGGGAAATATTCTTGGGCCACGGAGTCATTATAGGCAAATGGGGATATTTCAGCCGGAAAAAACTCTCCGTACTTATATATACATCCCCTCTTATCGACATACGGCATCTCGTCCATGTGTTTTTTGATCTTTTCCACAAGATCTTTGTATTCTTCTTTCGAGTACTGTTTATTCAAAATACAATATTGCTTTTTCTGCAATGCGACACAACCAAAAAGATCGGACGAGCTCGAGCATGCATATGAATACTCGATATCATGCGCGTCTATCATTACGAAAACGCAAGATTTAATATTCGCCGTATTGATTCCGCATGCACAGCACTCATAAACCCACCGATTATTATCGCCCCAAATTGAGTAATCATAGCAATCCTTACTGCCCGGTAACTCTTGAACATACTGACAATATTTCAAATTTTCGCCTTCGCGAACAAGAAACGAATATTTTACGTTTTTCGAGTGCTCAATATAATTGCCGCTTACCGTATTGTTATGAGTGCCGATGATGTATTTATTCGGAAACTTTAACCAAAACGCGCGAGCTTTCTTGGCAAGTTCTCGAAGATTTTTATACGATGACAAATCGAGCGCCTTTAGTTTTTTTTCGTACTCTTCTTTTGTGTAAGGTTCGTTAAATATGTGGTACTGCTTGTTACGCAAACCAACCGAGGCGATGCAATTATTACAGCCGACACAATCTTTGCAAAACATGAGGTCATACGACCCCTCACAGTGGGAAGAAAATATTGTATGCGCGCAAGAATTTATCCAAAATGCTTGATAACACCATTCGGATTTTCCAGCATACGATACATCGTAGCAACCTTTAGAAAATGTAATGCCATTGGAATACCCGCAATCCTCCGGATGATTACTATTAAATACAAGGTAGGAATTTTTGGGATCAGTGATGTGGTTGGTATATTCACTATTCGGGGCATTGCCAACTATATTTAAATTTTTAAGAGGCGCCTCTCTAATAAGCTCGGCAACCTGCTGGATGAAGGGTTTTGAAAAATCAACGTCCCGCGCATATTTCATTGGATCCCAACTATCAGACAACCAAATATCTTTTTCATACACCTTCACCGTGGCTTCAGGAGCATACATAGAAAGGATTTCTTTGCCAGAAAAATCACTTTTGCGTTTATAGAGCCGCCTTTCGCCACGAAAAGCTAAACGTCTTTGCGCACGACATAACCAACAAAACGTCGGCGCAGGTACTTTAATTTTTTCATAAAACCCAAAATCCTCGGGTTCGATTACGAATTTCTGCTGACAGTTTTGGCAGATTCTTGTTTCAGCATTCATAATTACGCCACTTCGGTTTGATAACACTGTTCACAATAGATAATTTCTCGTCGTTCGGGAGAGTACGTTGTTTGAAATGCATTTGGGCAATGATCAGCTTTATGGAAATGCTCTTGCACGTTTGTATACGAAGCGTTGTCGCTTTTTGCGCCGGCACACATGCACTTGCTATCCCAAAGTTTTAGCGGATTTTTTTGAGCAAGTCTTTGGAAATGCCGGCAATTCTGGCAAAGCATTGGAACAGGAATATTCATTTTTTTATAAAACTCGAGCTCATCAGGAGTTATTCGAAATGCGAGCGAGCATTGTTCATTACATTTTCCTTCATGCTCACAACCAATGGACTTCCCTGCGATATCGTCTCCAATACCGGCTATCGTATCGGGTAATTCAGCGGGACTTATTTCCGCTTTCTGGTTCTTTACATCTTGCGCGCGCCACAAAAAACCGGCATCTTTGGCCATTTGCTCGTCCCGCGCAAAGTGTTCCTGCGCAGCGGTCTCGTTGTAAGCAAACGGGCTTAACTCAACAGGGAAAAATTCGCCATATTTGTATATCCGTCCTTTTGCATCCTTGAATGGTATGGCATTCATATGATCAATAATCTTCGGCAAGAGACGCTCGTACTCTTCTTTTGTATATTGTTTATTTAAAATGCAATACTCTTTTTTTCGGAGACTCACACAACCAAAAAGATTGTTGGAATTTTCACACGTATCCGAATATTGCACATTAAAATCATGCCATACGCAGTAACTTGCCTTTACATTTTGGAGTGCGATTGCGCTTGTAACTTCATAGGAAAGCTCACAGTTGTCTACCACCACATATCCGTCGTAGCAATCCTTGGCTTTGTTGCCAAAATTGATATAGCGAGAATCTTCAAGAAGTTCCGAGTCAAAGCCCCGTACAACATTTTTTGAATTAAATATATAGTCGCCGACCACATCTTTGTTTTGAAGCCCGTGAATATATTTCGAGATAAAACGAGGCCACGAGTCTCGCGCCTTACTTTTCAATTCAGCAAGAGAATTGCGCGACTCAAGCCCCAATTCTTTAAGCGCTTTAAAATACTCGTCTTTTGAATATTGTTTATTGAAAATTACGTATTGTGCATTGCGGAGATTTACGGACCCTACGCAATCATGGCAATTCACGCAGTTCTTGCAAAAATAAAGATTCTGCGAATCATTGCAATCTTGAGAATAGTACACACGATAGCATTTCTTACATGTTACCGACTCGTAACACAACTCCGACTCGCTACAGTTGAGACTATCAAGCATATTCTTGCAGTTAAAAATCGAGTACGAATACATGCTCTCTTCATTGTGATCGCTCACGAATATGAGATAGCAGTTTTTATTAAATGCAGCGCCATTGACATACTCGCTGTTTACATTATTAAACACGAAAGCATATAGGCGCGGGACTTTTAGCTGGAGCTCTCTGTATTGATCGAGAAACGGCCGAGAAAAATCTACGTCCATGCCATAAGATAATGGATCCCACCCATCGCCATGGAAACAATTATCGCAATAAACTATATGTGGCTTATCGGGCGAGTAAATAGATACTACGGATCCCTTGCATAAATCGCACGTTCGTTTATATAAACTTCTCTCATTTCTCCACGCCATTCTTCTCTGCAGCCGGCAATCCGGACAAAATGTCGGTGGCGGGACTTTTATTTTTGCGTAAAACTCAAAATCCTCGGGCTCTATGTGGAATTCGTTTTTACAGTTTTGGCAAACTTTATTTTGTGATGTATTCATAAGTCCACTCTAACACATTAAAAAGCCCGCCGAAAGGAGGCTTTTTATGGTTCTCAAATTTACAAAATCGGCTCCGGCGCTTTTTCTTGTTTGCCCGAAATTCGCTTGTCTTCTCCGCCGAAAATAAACAGCTCTTCTTCTTTTATTTTTTGCTTTACAATTTCGATGGGTGTCGCATATTTTTTGCGAGATGCGGCGATAATCTCTGCACGAAGTGATTCATGCGGTGGCGGTAAAACGCTTAACGTCTCGGCAGAGAAAGGATCATACGTATCGCCGTCAATCGTCATTTTTATATAAAACTCTTTCATGCCGAGGTTGATCATGTCTTTGGCGGTAAAAACCGGCGTCATCTCGGCCTCAAGTTTTACGGCGTCGTCGCCGCCAACACGAAAAATTACGATTGAGCCGGTATTTCCCAAAACAGTCGCGAGCACGCGCGGCGTGAGCTGGGCCGTATATTGGTGGGCAACCGTGTTGCAAATGCCGTATTTTCTTGATTCCGAAAAGAGGTTTTCAAACGTATCGGTCACAAGATTATGAAACTCGTCGGCATAAAGATAGAAATCCGTCCGATTTTTCTCGGGCATATCTGCGCGCGCCATGCCCGCCTGATGAATCTTCGTGATAAACATCGAGCCGAAGAAGCTCGCATTTTCTTCGCCGAGCTTGCCTTTTGAAAGATTGATGAGAAGAATTTTTTTGGTATTCATAATTTGCTCGATATCAACCTTGTTTTCTTTTTGCGCAAAAATATTGCGCAGAAGCGGGTTTGAAATAAACTGGCCGAGCTTGTTTACAAGCGGGATGATTGCATCGGTATCAAATTTTTCAGACCAGTCCGCAAACTCAATCGCCCAGAAGCGCTTGACCATGTCGTCCTCGATATATTCCACGACTTTCTGGCGGTAATTGCGATCGGTCAGCATCGAGATCATGCCGCGCATTGTCGCATGTGGGTAGTCAAGAAGCGCGAGACATGTGAAGCGAAACACATGCTCGAGGCGCGGCGTCCAGTTTGCGCCGAATTGTTTTTCCATCACTTCAATCAATCCTTGCGTCGCCTGATGCTTAAGCTCGGGCTGCACATTTGCGAGCGGATTAAACGATACCGGATATTGTGTGTCCGACGGATCAATAACGATCACATCGTCAATGCGCTCCTCGGGCACAAAATCAAGCACCGAGTCCACAACGTCGCCGTGCGGGTCCATAAGGCAGAGCCCGTGCCCGAACGCAATATCCTGCCGAATCAAAAGTTCCAGCAATTTCGTTTTGCCAACTCCGCTCTTGCCCACGACATACATGTGCCGCCGCCGGTCGACGCGCTTGATGCCAAAAACAAATTTTTTCTCTTCGAGTGCGGCCTCGTAATTGGTGCGGCCAAAAAAAGAAACAAGCCGCGGATCAACCCGCTGGTAAATCGGCAGCCGCGAGGGCGGCGGCGCATATTTAATTAAATGAAGCTTGCCTTCCTTGGGCATGCTTTGATTATATCACATCGAGCTCCTTAAACGCTCTTTCGTATCTTTCAAGAGCGTAAAGTGCGTCACTATAAGTAACGCCTCCGGTACCTCCATGCGCAATTTGATTTCTGACTTTATGTGCCATCCAGAAGTCATCAATATTTTTGAACTTTTGCTCGCCAAGCGCGATCAAGCGATCCCCCATCGTCTCTCCCGGAAGTCCCGCTTCTTGAAGAATCCTATCCGCGAGCGCGTCCGCATCAATAATAATAAGTGCCGCATCGGCATCAGAAGCCATTTCAAGACGATTCTTAAGCGCGTTCCACTCATAAGCATACGCGTGCGATTTGGTCTCCGGAAGTGCAGTTTCGTAGGCGAATGAATTATCACTTTCCCCATGATGAATACGGTATGGACGCAAGTGAGAAACTACATAACCAATGCCGATGAGACTTAAAACCCCGACTGAACCCGAAATAACTTTTAAAACTAAAATCGTATTATAGATAAAAGGAATCCGCGCAATATTGTAGGACGACTCCACAACGGCACCGGAGAACGAAAGAACAAGGAATATAATAATGAGAATAATAATAACCAAATCAAACTCATCGCCCTGATCTGGCCCTGATCTCTTTTGCGGTGAAGGAGGAGGTGTTTGAGTTTTTTGAGTTTTTGGGGCTTCAGCCATATTCTATTGTTCTTCGCCAAATATTTCTGCACTTACTGGCGGGCCCATACGCTTTGACTCGACTCGCCTAATCAACGGCGCAGTTAGGACTAAACTACTTGGCGGATGATAAAGTGTCGCAAGTTCAGCGGTACTCATGACAAACGTGCGATGGTGAACATTAAAATTAAACGCCCTGGCGAAGAGGTACTTGCTTATGAGTGTTTCTTCGGGCATTCTTCTCATTCGGTAATGCTGCAAAAGACGTTCTTTCCGTGCCTCCGCTCTTTTGCGAGCAAATAAAAATGGCCAGTTTATCCACCTGACTTGGGTGTAAACCTTATAGTTGTGGGAGAAGTAATTCATATTTTGCGCCGCATACTGGTTACATGCCGATATCGTTCCACGTTTTGCAAAACTTATATTATATACACTCTTATCCGCGATATAAATGTATCGGATTAACGTGTCATACGCTGACTTCGACAAATTCTCTTCGATAGTTTTTAAAACCTCCGTCTCACCTGGCGTTCGAATCGGCTTGTCCTCATACTCCCCATACGGGCTCTGCCGTATTTTTACATCTTTTTTCTTGAGTTCCTCCACAAGTTTATCACCCTCTGCCTTCCGATCAGGGTGAACTGGTCGAACAAGCATCTGGAATAGAATGTTTTCTTTCCGATCTATTTTTTTAAAAACCTCCATGACTGACGCAATCGGATCTAAACTTCGCTCTTCGTCTATTTCTTGAAATTGCACATAAGTGCGGATCGGGTAAGCATCCGCCTTTACCAAGACGAGTTCCGAACCCCAAAGGTTAAGCCCCCGCGCATAGAGCCCATCGAGCGTCTTTGGGAAACGCTCCATATAATCTTTTACTTCCTCAATTTCTACTGTTGGGTAATTCGCATACATATTCGCTTCAAGAACGTTTCTGTGCTTTGTTGGCGTCCTGATAAAAAAATGGATGTCGCCGCCGAGCGTCACAATCTCAAAACTAAACCAAAGCGATACCTCCCCATCCCAGTATTTTTCAACGGGATCCCCGGGAGCATTGCGCACCCCATGAAGCGCCGAAAAAAATTGATCCATCGCTTTCGGGGTTTTAAGAATTTCTCGGGGAAACTTTAACTCAAGAAGAACCCACGAGACGGCACTTTTGTAAAGCTGCTGGCGCCACGCAAGCCAAAGGGCAACGAATATCACAAAACTGAGCGGACCGAACCATATCCACCAAAATCGGAAAATAAATTTTATGATCTCAGCGGTCGGTCCGAATAACTCGAGAAATGACACGGTGTTCGTTACGAAATAAGCGTATAGGCACCATCCTCAAGAGTCTTAAACAATTTTTTGTTTTGGAGATTGATAAAAACCGTGCTTGGTTTCACTTGGCGAAGATGAGAAACTTCCTCCACAATTTTATCTCGTGTCATCGGTCCGTTTGATTTAAGGAGCTTCACGAGTACATCTTTGACAAAACCCGGCTCATATCCCCATTCACCCAGCGCGTAGAGTCCGCGGCCTACGAGCACAAAACGGTCGTCTTTGATAAGCTCGTTGTGAACCGTCTGAATATGTACCGGATGGCCGGCAAATTCCTCAATGCGATGTGCGATCTCGCGGAAATGGAGGGGCTGATGCGCCCGCGCAAGCACAACAAAAGAGCTTTCCCTCATACCGCGCGGCCGCACAAACGGTGAAGAAACATGACCGTATTCACCCCAAACGTTTTTTTCTATATCTTTTGAGAGCAGGAAATGGGCTTGAATCGTAAGTGGTGTTATACCCTCCAGGTTATATTTTTTGCAATGACTTTCATATTTTTCGCTCGCTTCTGCTTCAGACATCGTCTTGCGTGAGCGATACAAATCCTCTGCAAAAGAAATAAGCGACGATTCGATGCCTGCAACCGGAGCGGGCTTTGTATGCCAACGCGCATGGAAGTGCTGATCGGCTTTTCGTTTGGCCAAAGAGTCACAAAGGTCGATAAAAAGTATAAGACTATTTTTATCTTTCACATTTTTCAATTCAGGCAACGCAAGAAGAAAATTTTCTGAAATCATGCCGCCACGACTTTCTATTAAATCGCCGATCTCTTTTTCGTATGACGCAAGAGTCACGAAAGAGGGCGACTTGCGAAGCCGCTTCATTGCGTCATTTTCAATCTGTCTTACCCGCTCACGCGTAATTCCCTCTTTTGTCCCAATAGCTTCAAGAGTCATGGCGCTTGTCCCTCCAATGCCATAGCGGCGCTTCACAACGCTCCGTGCGCGAGGCGCAAGTTCATCAAGAAATTTAGCTATTTGTCGCTCAAATAATGCCTGCACGATATTCATAATTTAGTAATAATAGATTACCATATATGCCAAAAGAACGCAAGCGTATGCCCTATAGGCCAATAAACTCCTCTTTTTCATATGCCTTTATCTCCGAGGATCGGATTGCGATTGATTCAAGGATTCCAAGGGCAGCCATTAACATTACCAAGAACGACCCCCCATAACTCATGAAAGGAAGCCCTATTCCTGTAACCGGCAAGAGACCCATATTCATCCCCACATGAACCGCAATATGGCTCACAAGCAAAAAACTGATGCCGAGGCCGAAGAGTTTTGAAAAGTTGTCGGGAGAACGAATACTGATCCGTAAAATACGCCAAAAAAGCAGTGTAAACGAAAGAAAAAGTGCGGCTACACCAACAAGCCCCCATTCTTCCGCGAATGCCGCAAACATGAAATCGGTCTCCGATTCTGGCAGAAAATCAAGCCGTGATTGTGTACCATATCCAACTCCTTTTCCCCATACTCCTCCCGCACCTACCGCGATCATGGCTTGAATCGCATGGTACCCAGAACCTCGTGGATCCCCTTCAGGATTGAAAAAAGCAACAATGCGCATCTTTTGGTATGTCTGAAGCAAGAAAAACCACCCTACAACGGCGATCAAAACCCCGGTGGCGATAAATACTATGATCTGCTTGAATCGCAGACCCGAGAATAAAAGCATGCTTAACCACACAAAAAAAAGAATCGCGGCAGATCCGAAATCCGGCTGTAGAAATACAAGCGTCATGGGAATCACGAGATAGAGAAATGAAATCGCGATATGCCGTGTCATTGCAATTTCGACATATCGCCGTGAAAAGTATTTCGCAAATACCAACACCAAGAAAAGCTTTACAAGTTCGACTGGCTCGAAAGCGGCAGTCCCAAAATAGAACCAGCTCTGCGCGCCCCGTGTTACGAACCCAATGACCGCGAGAATAACAAGTAAAATAACCCCAAGCGCATAGAGCGATAATATCACCGCACTTGACTTGAGGCCGCGCCAATCGTACGCCGTTGTTAAACCCATCGCAACGAAACCAACCGCGATCCAGATGAGCTGGCGGTTGAAAAAATAATCATCGCCAGAAAGCGATTTCATGGTCAAAAGCCCGAAAACAAGAATCGGAAGAATTGAAATTACAAGGAGCCAATCCATATACCGGAGATGCCGAATCATAGAAAAATGCTATCACCGCACAACTCTACGGTAAAGCACCTGCATGCTCGCAGGTTCTTGAAATTGCGATGTTGGCCATGAGAAAACTGCTTCCCGTTCAGATCCAGCCACAAAATCTTCCAAAGTAGTGCGCGCCACGGCGAACGCGTTGCCGTCTTTGCTTTCAAGCACCAAAGATATTTCAAGTTCACTCTCCCTGGAAGTTGATTTATTCCGTAATTTTATCCGCACGATCGGGTGTGGATCCGATTCAAACCGGCGGGATATCACCTCGATTTTTTGTGCATCACCCGCATCCATTCGCGTCCATGTAATCGGCTCCTCAAATGAAAAATCCACACGCGCCGGAGCGCGCGGACCCGGCACCATGTTCGGCTCAAAGATAAGCGCCTTCTGGTTTGGAAGCAAGAAAGTTGTTCCCTGGCGCTCTGCAAGAAGCACATTCTCTTCACTATAAAGCTTCACGGTATAACGAAATACCTTTGTTCCAACAAATAAATTCACATTCTCAATCATTGCGCCCACGTCGTATACCCCAGGACGAACCTGGAAAAACCTCTGCCAAAGGCGCTTGGGAGAAACAGGAATTTCACCAAGACATTGTTTGGAACATGAACCGCCGCAATCGACCCCTTTTTCGTCACCATTTTGAACGCCATCAACACAGGACGGGCGCGGCCAAAAAATATACGCCAAAGAACCACCGATAATTATAAACATGCCAAGCAAGACGAGAAACCCCGCAAGCCGCCGTTTTAAAACCCAAAGCCGCATGGTATTAGTGTAACAAAAGAGAAAAGCCGACGCACGTATTCGCACGCCGGCTACACCGACTAGATCGACACCTCGTTGTGACACCCGAGATGCAGGACGGCTCCGTCCCTGACAACGTCCTTGCATCGCAAGCCGTCGAGAGTGAAGTACTCCACCTCGACTTCACCTCCGGCGAGGACAGTCGCCCGTGCCCCCTCGATGCACACGCCGTGCGCCCGTGCGTAATGCATACGCACGGCGAGAAGGGCGTTGAGCTGGGCCTCCCTCTGGAGAATCACGGTCCGGAGACCCCAGGAAACCCCGAAGAGCAACATTGCGGCCCAGAAGAGGAACCTGTTTTCGACGAGAAACTGCTTCATCACCCACCTCCCTTCCCTTCTACGCGACGAGATCCAATAGGACCTCGACCATCTGGGCTGCCTGGTCTTTGGGACAACTGCCGCCGCAGCCCGCTTGGACCAGCTGATGCCGGTATTGAGGACTCGAAGAAATCGCGATCATCGTCCCACAGAAGACCCCGGACGTCTCAATCTCGTGGACCAAACCGAGGGTGTTTGGCTTATCACCGGGCACGCAGGCATCCATGAGAATGATCCGAACGTCGGGATTCTCGTAGAACAACCGCCTCGCCTCCTCAATGGAGTAGGCGGACAGAACCTCTACGCGACCTTCAAGCCAATGCTTGAGGGCGACGTGAAAGGACTCCATGTCATCCACGACGAGGACTTTTTCCATCGACCTTCTCCTTTCCAATCAAACCCGATCAAACGTGGGTTAAATAAAATAGTATGTACGAACTCATCCAAATTCATAGCATAAAAAATTGATTTAGTCAATGTCAAATAACCCTTATACAGTAAGGGTTATTTAGAGATCTGCGGAAATAAGGTGGCAGCTGCCTACTGTCCCCTTGCGAGTATCATCGGCAGTACAGCGTTTTACGACTCTGTTCGGAATGGGAAGAGGTAGTACCACTGCCTCAAGCCACCACCATATTTCAGCACATTTCACTTATTTTTTTTCGAACCTGGGAGGAAGAGTTGAGCTTGTTGCTCAACTCGGAAAAGAGATCGGAGCAGCCAGGGTTTTGACGTTGCTGGCCTTGATGCGTGCGAGGTAGTCAACACACACCCGGTCTAGTTCCAGCCAGACTCTGGCTGCTCCGAGGTGGGACACGATGACCAAGA
>MHOB01000006.1:0-2200 GCA_001821795.1 Candidatus Ryanbacteria bacterium RIFCSPLOWO2_12_FULL_47_9c | reverse complement strand
AACAGAAAATGCTTGGGGGCGGCGGAGGAGACAACCTCCCCCGCATTCTGAGTGTTGCCGCGCTCCGCGCTACGTTCGGTCACAGAATCCTCGCCCCCAGCTTTTCTTCCTCTCAAGTTCGAAATGAATAATCAGGTAGCCCCTCGCCCGCCATATGGCGGGACTCGGGGTCACGACTTCGCCATTATAATTTTATGGTGCGTCGCGATGTGCATTTTCTAACGGGAAACTCGGACTATTAGTACCCCTCGGCTCAATACTTTACAGTACTTACACCTAGGGCCTATCAACGTGATAGTCTCTCACGGTCCTCAAACGGTTCCTCATCTTGGGGTGGGCTTCCCGCTTAGATGCTTTCAGCGGTTATCCCGTCCGTACATAGCTACCGAGCGGTGCCGTTGGCACGACAGCTCGTACACCAGAGGTACGTTCCTTTCGGTCCTCTCGTACTAGAAAGAACTCCCCTCAAGAACCAACGCCTGCAGTAGATAGGAGACCAACCTGTCTCACGCTTATTATTTTCATCTGTTACCAAATGGATCGGACTATACCATCACCCCGCAACTGCGGGGGACCGACGTTTTAGCCATCCAAAAAATGGATGACTCCGCTACTTAAAGTAGCAAGTCTCTACGGGGTTAAAACTACCAGAGGTCAAGTAAATTCTTTCCCTCTTGGACTGAATTTACTTTAATTTTTACAACTAAAAGTATAATCAATACTATAATGATTAATGCTGCAATAACTTTAATCGCCTCAAATTTCTTAAGCATTCTTTTTTAAGTAGTTCAACTTCCCTCGGTATTATCCTAACACATGACTCGCCTCGCTGAAAACTTCGGCGAAGCGGGCAGGTTGTCTACATTATATATTAGGACTTCACCGATATGAGTCGGTTTTTTCGATCTCGCTTACGCGAGAAAGCCGCCGTGTGATTTTACTCGATATTTAAGGTTCATTTTTGACGGTTTGAACCCAGCTCACGTACCCTTTTAATTGGCGAACAGCCAAACCCTTGGGAGCTTCTCCACCCCCAGGATAGGACGAGCCGACATCGAGGTGCCGAACACCGCCGTCGCTATGGACGCTCGGGCGGTACCAGCCTGTTATCCCCGGAGTAACTTTTAGCCGTTGAGCTTTCGCGGTGTCTAATACCCACGATCGGATCACTATGTTCTGCTTTCGCATCTGCTCGACATGTCCGTCTCGCAGTTAAGCCAGCTTATGCCATTACACGACGAGCGCGATTTCCATCCGCGCTTAGCTGACCTTTGTAAACTCCTCCGTTACTTTTTAGGAGGATAGCGCCCCACCAAAACTGCCCACCAGATACTGTCCCTCCGCGTTTTTGCCGCGGGGGTTAGAACTTAGCTCTTTAAAGATGGGTATTTCACTGGCGTCTCCATGCCGCCCAAAAGCGGCACTTCGTAGACTCCCCACTACGCTACGCATTAAAGACCTAAGCCCAATATCAAGCTACAGTAAAGCTTCCGGGGTCTTTTCGTCTAACTGCAGGTAGCCGGCATCTTCACCGGCATCGCATTTTCACCGGGCACCTCCCCGAGACAGTTCTCCAGTCGTTACGCCTTTCGTGCGCGTCGGAACTTACCCGACAAGGAATTGCGCTACCTTAGGACGATTATAGTTATCGCCGACATTGACGAGGGCTTATACCAATCCGCACGCAACCCCGCAATTGCGGGACCACGCACAGTCAGTATTTAACCTTCTCGCATTGGTCAGGCGTCACCCCCTATACATCCTCTTGCGAGTTCGCAGGGAGCTGTGTTTTTGATAAACAGTCGCCAGAGAAACTTTCGCTGCGTCCCTCACCCTTCGCTTGCGCTCGGGGTTCGGGAAGGCCTTATCCCGAAGTTACGGCCGCTTTTTTGCCGAGTTCCTTAGGGAGGTCTCACCCGTTCGCCTTGGTCTACTCGACCTGCACACCTGTGTCGGTTTGCGGTACGGTTCAACTATTGATAATTGTAGAAGATTTTCTTGGAAGCTCGCTTTACGAAGTTTTCCAACCCGTAGGAAGAAATTCTCACTCCGCTTGGGTGTGTGATTAAACACAGCATTCCGGATTTTCCTAGAACGCACCCTTACGGCATGAACGCGAATCCAATAACACGCTCCGTATACTGAACTTCGTCCCTCCATCAATCAATAGCCAAGTCACGGAATATTAACCGTGTGTCCA
>MHOB01000005.1 GCA_001821795.1 Candidatus Ryanbacteria bacterium RIFCSPLOWO2_12_FULL_47_9c | reverse complement strand
AGGTGCTCAACATTCAGGTGCAGGTGGGGCGCACGGGCGTGCTCACGCCGGTGGCGCACCTCGAGCCGGTAAACATCAGCGGTGTTACTATCAGCCGCGCAACGCTTCACAACGAAGATGAAATAAAGCGCCTTGGCGTAAAAATTGGCGACACTGTTATTGTGGGGCGCGCGGGCGACGTGATTCCCGATGTCAAAAAAACGCTCAAAGAACTTCGCACGGGCCACGAAAAAGAATTTCATATGCCGCGCCACTGTCCAATCTGCAGTGCGCCAGTCGCGCGTGATGAAGGCGGCGTTTTGATAAAATGCGTCAACAAAAAATGCCCGTCGCGCAAACGCAAAGTTTTGTATCACTTTGTTTCAAAGCACGCGTTTGATATTGACGGCCTCGGGCCAAAGACGATAAACGCTCTTCTCGATCAGGGGCTCATTCAAGATGCAGCCGATTTGTATGATTTGAAAGAAGGGGATATCGCGCCGCTTGAGCGATTTGGCGAAAAGTCAGCGCAAAATATTATAGAAGCAATTGCCAAGTAAAAAAAGATCACACTGCCGCGATTTTTGATCGCGCTCTCAATTTTGCACGTGGGCGAGGAGACTGCGCTTGACTTGGCAGAGCACTTTGGCTCGCTCGAAGCAATAGAAAAAGCGGACAGCGCGGAAATTCTTACGGTCAAAAATATCGGAGATGTCGTAGCGCAAAGTGTACACGATTTTTTCCGCGACGAGCACAATCAAAAATTTCTTGCGAAGTTCAAAAAAGCTGGAATTGAGGTCGCGCGCACGGCGCGCCGCAAGCCCGGCAAACTCACAGGAAAATCTTTTGTTTTTACGGGCGAGCTTGATGCAATGTCGAGAGACGCGGCAAAAGCCGCCGTGCGCGCGCTTGGTGCTGACGCATCAGAAACCGTCTCGCAAAATACTAGCTTCGTGGTAGCTGGCGCAAGCCCGGGATCAAAATACGCCAAAGCCCAAAAACTCGGCATCACAATTCTCAACGAAAAAGATTTTTTGAAGATGATTGGGTGATCCGTCGCCACGACTTTTTTGTTTCAACCTGGTATACTTTTTGAATGAAAATAGTTCTTGTCGGCCACGGCAATGTTGGAAAGGAGCTTCGCCGTGTCATTTCCGAGAATGGCTTGGAGGTTAATTTGATTGTTCAAAAAGATGGGATATATGACACTCGCGGTCTTAGAATAAATGAAATAGACGCATTTCCTCTATATATAGATAAACAAACCTTTGTCTTTATTGCTATTCCAAGCAATGGAGATGGAGAAGAAGCTGGCGTGTATTACTCCGAGTCTCTCAAGAGAGGCGCAAATGTCATAACATGTGAGAAAGCGTTTCTGGCGCACAACTGGTCAGTAGTAAAAAAACACCGCAAGAACATTAAATACTCGGCAACGGTTGGAGGAGATTCTGGGATTTTGCCTGCCGTCAGCGCATTTAAGGGTGAAATTAAAAACATCAGAACTGTTATTAACGGCACTCTGAATTATTTAAGCGAACGCGTTTTGGAAGGAATCCAAGAGTCTGTGTTATACAAAGAGTTGTTAAATAACTACTTCACTGAACCGGGTGCAAAGAATTTGAATGAAGTTATAGAAAATGAATTGAATGATGTGCGCTACAAATCGGTTATTCTGGCAAATCACTCAAAGATTTTTGGAAACACAGTGAAACCTGATGATGTGACCTTGCAAAAATATCAAAAGAGTTTTCGGTGCACCGTCTTAATAGATAAGCGCACACAAAGAATTCAAGCAGGGTTTATGGACTTTTCTGATACATCGTGGTTTCCAAAAGGAGTTAATAACGTTCTTTACATCAATGACGAAAAAGTTGCGGAAGGGCCGGGTGCCGGAGCGCGAATTACGGCCGAAAGAATGTTCAAGGATTATCTTAGCTTTTACTAATTGCAGCAAGAGTTGCTTTTCTCAAACTTAGTGGCTAAACCACGAAGTTTTCAGTAATATGTGAACAAGAAGCGATCGCCTCTTGTTTGCATATTTATTTTATTTGCTTTTTGTCCGAAGTTTGCTGTTTTTGATGGAGTCAACTCCAAGGTGGAACCTTGGAGTATTCGACAGCGTCACAATTTTGACCGAAAAAGATTTTTTGAAGATGATCGGGTAGTTCGTCGATAATCAAATCGTACGGCATCACTTTTTTGCCATGGCATAAAAGTGATGCCAGTGAGAAATTTTCAAAACTTCAAAATACAAGTTTATGCGCGGTCGCGTATAAGTTTGATATTGTTGTGTGGGCCATATACATACAGCCTAGTGAAGGGTGATTCTATGGTATTGAACCATTATGGGCTGGGTTCCTCAGGAGCTAGTCTCTATGAGAACGCCGAGGGTAATCCTCGGTAAATCTGCGAAGAGGTCTGACTCCCAACGGGGGGTCGGACCTCGTTTTCTTTTTCTCTCTTTTTTGAAAAAATGGGCTAAATCGGCTATAGTTTTTTTATGATCACGCCAGAAGAGATCAAAAGACTTTTTGAGCTTTCGAGGATTGAGGCAAGCGCTGACGAGCTTGAGAAGTTTCCCAAAGAGCTTGATTCGATTCTTAAATATGTTGAAAAACTTAAATCGGCGCCGCTTGGCGATTTGCCGCCGACGCTGTCTTTTGTCGCCGAAACAACCGAGTTTCGAAAAGACGGCGCATATCCGCTTGATGCCGCAGACGTTGAATTTTTGAAAAACTCATTTCCCGAGCGCGAAGCGGATTATTTAAAAACAAAAAAAGTTTTTGAGGGTTAATATGGCCTCACGTGTACGCGAAATTCACGACGCGCTTGTTTCAAAAAAAACATCGGCTCGCGAGGTGCTCGACGGGCATCTTTCTATAATTAAAAAGCGCGACCTCGAAACCCACGCATTTTTGGACGTGCACGAAGAAAGGGCATATCGCGAAGCCGCGCGCGTGGATGAAAAAATCGCCCGAGGCGAAAAAATTGATATACTCGCTGGTATTCCGGTTGCGCTTAAAGATAATATCTGCGTCAAGGGCACACGCGCGACTGCCGCATCAAAAATTCTTGAAGACTATACGGCCGCATATGATGCGCACGTGGTTGAAAAACTACGCTTGGCAAGCGCCGTGATTGTTGGCAAAACAAATCTTGATGAGTTTGCGATGGGCGGATCCACCGAAAACTCTGCATTTGGTCCCACAAAAAATCCGCATGACTCGTCGCGCGTTGCTGGCGGTTCGAGCGGGGGGTCGGCCGCCGCTGTTGCATCCGGCATGGCGCCAGTGGCACTTGGATCTGATACGGGAGGGTCTATCAGACAGCCGGCGTCGTTTTGTGGCGTTGTGGGTTTTAAGCCGAGCTATGGGCGTGTTTCGCGCTCGGGGCTTATCGCGATGGCATCAAGCTTAGATCAAATTGGCACGTTTGCATCATCGGTTGAAGATGCCGAAATTCTTTTCCGCGCGATTGAAGGCAAAGATCCGATGGATATGACGTCGGTTGAAACGCACGAGTCAGTATCTGATAAGAAAGAATATGTCATCGGCGTTCCCGAAGCATTTTTGGCAAGTGGACCTGACGCGCGTGTTTTGGATCTCATGCAAAAATCATTTAAAAAAGCGGAAAGCCAATCCGCCAGCTGGCGGATCAAATTCGAGAAAATTGATTTGCCATCAGCACCATACGCGCTTGCTTGCTACTATATTATTATGCCCGCGGAGGTTTCCAGTAACCTCGCGCGTTTTGATGGCATGCGCTATGCACATCGCGCAAAAGCCGACACGCTTTTTGGCGCATACGAGCGCACGCGCGAAGAAGGGTTTGGCTCGGAAGTAAAACGCCGTATTGCAATCGGCACGTATGTGCTTTCGCACGGATATTACGACGCGTATTATTTGCAGGCACAGCGCGTGCGCACGCTCATTGTGAGCGATTTCACGCGCGCGTTTGAAAAAGTTGACGCGGTTGTTTTTCCCACAACTCCGTCGCATGCATTCAAGATTGGCGAAAAAAGTTCGGATCCGCTCGCGATGTATCTTGAAGATATTTATACGATTCAGGCAAACCTCGCAGGCCTTCCGGCAATTTCAATTCCTCTCGGAAAAGTTGAAAATCTTCCCGTCGGAATCCAGTTTATCGGCAAGCGCTTTGGCGATTATGCGCTTTTGAATTTTGCAAAACGCTTCGAAGCGGCGCTTGCATAAAACCCAAGAACGCCATTTAGGGTTTTTCAGAAGCGCTAAATTCTTGCCGAGTGGCGCATTTTTATGTATACTATTTTCAGCGGGGTAGAGCAGCAGTAGCTCGTCAGGCTCATAACCTGAAGGTCGCGGGTGCAATTCCCGCCCCCGCAACAAATTTTCACCCATTAATATTTTTCAACAGGAAGAAAATTTGTTGCGAGGCTCGCCCGCCTGAAAGGCGGGGCGGCCCGCCTCATCGATTTTGATATTTAAAATACGAAGAGGCGAGGTTCGCCGAAGGCGACCCGCAACCCAAAAAACTCCCCGACAAGGGAGTTTTTTGTTATCATATCAAGTATGTATTATGTCTACATTCTTCTTTCCGAAAAAGATCAGAGAACATACGTTGGCTACACTCATAACATACAAGAACGACTAGCGCGACACAATTCAGGGAGTGTAATGGCTACGAAACATCGAAGACCATTCAAAATATTCTATACAGAAGAATTCGAAACCATGACTGAGGCAAAAGATCGCGAACTTTGGTGGAAAAGCACTAGTGGTAGAAGAAAACTAAAAGAACTATTCAAAGGCAAGGAAGACGGAATATTAAGATAAGCAAGCGAGGGCGACTTCATTTTGCAGGAGAGAAGCGCTAGGTTGAAAGCAACAACTTAGCGGTTAAACTTACGTTTTTACCGTGGGATAAAGTCGTTGAGATTATTAAAATTAAGATGAAAATTAATATGAAAAAATTTAGGTATCTTGCTTTAAGTATCGTGGTCGCCATCCTGTTCGTTGGGACATGGAGTTTTATAAAGGCACAAAGCGACGGAGAAATAACAGCATGTGTAAATAAAACTGGCCAAGTATATTTTGTTGGAGACGGATTTAAGAGGTCAGACTGTTCAAGGGGTAGGACGCTCTTGAGTTGGAATATTCAAGGACCAGCTGGCGAACAGGGTTCGCAGGGTGTACAAGGCGAAGCTGGGCCGCAGGGTTCACGGGGCGAACAAGGACTTCAAGGTATTGCTGGTACGTCAATTACCTGCGTAAGAGTAGATGGCAACGATGTTTATTTTGAGGGATGCAACGTACATATCACGAACGGCGCTGGTAGTACCGCAACAAAAAATGGTTTAGGGAATTTAATTATAGGTTACAATGAAGATGTTTTAAGTATACCTAATGACCGAAGTGGTTCTCACAACATTGTGGTTGGGACCGAAAACACGTACGGCAGTTATAGTGGTATTGTAGCTGGTAACGAGAATATAATCAGTGGTCCTAATGCAGTTACAATCGGAGGTCATTCTAACGAAGCTCGTGGTAACGGGGCAGTTGTTACGGGCGGCGAAGACAATGAAGCATTCGGAGACTTTTCTTCCGTAAGCGGCGGCAGATATAACCGCGCTGACGGTGTATATGCATCTGTAGGCGGAGGGTCAGCAAATATTGCCGGTGGAAACAACAGCGCTGTTTCTGGTGGAACCGATAACAGAGCTATCGGAGATTTCTCAACTGTCGGTGGTGGAATGAGCCGAACAGCGGCAGCGATTTACGATTGGGTGGCAGGTAGTTTGCTTGAAGATAATTAATACTAAAAATGAATTGGCTCAAAGAAAATTGGTTCAAGATGGCAGTTATCATCTGTGCTGTTATATTTCTTGCTGTATATTCCTATAGTGTTTACCAACAAAAGAGGCTATCACCAAAAGAGGAGTTAAAACTCAAACTTGAAGATAAACTTTTTAGGAAGTAATAGCTTGATTTTTTATCCTAAAGTAGAAAAATTTGTCCCATGGAACGATATGCTTTTATAGATGTTTCAAACACTAAGGGAACAACAAAAACTGTTCATGGATTCAGTATAGATTGGCAAAAGCTGTTTCACTTACTCAAGGGTGCCAAATGGCAATGCCGAGAGATTTTTTATTATGAGGGAGCAATGAATTCAAAAAGCCACAAGAAAAAGCACACCAAGCTTGCCTCAATAGGTTACAGAGTAGTTTCAAAGGTAACCTTTCTGCATAAAAATAGAGAAAAGAGGATATCATTTATATGTGAAACGTGTAATACAACAAATTCTTTAATAGAGTTCAAAACACAATGTGAGAGATGTCAGTTAGAAAAAGTTCTTCCATTAAATGATGGTGGGCGACATCCAAAAGCTAATTTTGATGTAGAGTTAACTGTAGATGCGTTGGAGTATGCTGCACCTGACAAAGAATATTTAGTATTTACCGGTGACGGAGACTTTGCGTATCTAGCGGAAAGGTTAATAAATCGTGGTGTACAAGTAACCTTTGTTTCTTCCACTCAGAAAACATCAGATTCACATAATCGATTTTCAACGAGACTGAAAGAATTAATTGCTAGGGAGGAAATTCGTGCTGTAGAAGTTGGTGAAAAGCCGCGAGCCCGTATTATTGAGATAAATAACTGGAAAAATATAATCGCAAAAACTTGATAAATAAAGAAAACGCCGCGAAGCGCGACGTTTTCGAGTGATGTCAGTATGTTATCATACCGGTATTGTAAAAGTCAAGTGCTGTGGATAACACTAAGTAATATAAGGCTAAAACCATTCAATACCAATTAATAACACTCTTTAGCTCCAAACTCGATTCCGTACGCTTATCACTTCAGCTTCAGCGCCGATATTTAAAATTAGTTCCAATTTAATCTACAAACCATTCTTTCTTATGGAGGAAAAGAAAAAAGATACACCACGCACTGAGATTTCTTGGACCGTCATTTTTAGTATCCTCGCGCTCGGGTTTTCCATTTATACTCACCAACAGCTTTTGCCCGTTCAACAATCAAACGTTACTTTCTCCGAAGCAGGGGTAGAGGTAATTAATGAGGACAGGGATGACAGAATACTGCCCAAATTCAAAAATGTTGGAAGGGCAGCTGCGAAAGATGTTAGATTAAGTATTTTGTTTATGTCGATGAATAAAACGATTTTGTGGGATGAGTCCAATCGAATTGTAAAACTTTTTGATTCCGAATTGATTCATGACTTGGAGCCAGAGTCCGAAGTTTCTTTTGGAAAGATTACAGTAGAGCATATTATTTCCAATTCCGACGGCAACAACAATACTTACAATCTGGCGGACAAGCAGAGTGATGTAGTATTTGTTTTTTGTCTCCAATACAAGGACGCGCTTTCTTCAAATGCCTTACATAAAAAGATTTTTTTGTTTCATTATATTGTTGGAACGCCGCATATATTTTCACTAATCAGTGACGATTATAGTAAGATAAAAAATGACTTAGCTAGGTTTATTCTAGATGGGAAAGCCGGAATTTGTGCTTTAGATAAAATCTGAGTTGCGGCGACATGGGCATTGCATACTAAATCTGCAAGAATTCCTCTTCGCTACCCACCCCGTCGATTCTGCACCCCCACCCCTTCAACTCACATTATCTAGTTGAAATTCTTTATAATACCGAGTTATTTCTCCCATTTGTCGTAGTACTTGATTCCAAATCATTCTCACTTCTACTGACAAAAACAGCGGTCGGTTGACCGCTGTTTTTATATATTAATGTAAAACTCCGAGAAATCCACTGTTTTCGCTTTTTTTCCAAAAGGTAATCCGGTATCCTAAGAGAAAGAGTGGTAATCTCAAAATAATTTATGATTACGGACGAATTGGTACGCTATATCAAACAGGAACGAGCACGCGGCGCGAGCGACGATCAGATTCGAAACACGCTCAAGAGCCAGGGATGGCAGGATGCCGATATTGCTATTGGGCTTGGACCGCAGCCGGGTGGGCAGAAAAAATCGACGGTTGCCACGGTTGTGACGATTATACTTTTTTTCTTGTTTTGGCCCCTCGCCCTCGTGTTGATGTGGGCGTGGACCGACTGGTCGCGCAATGTTAAAATCGCACTTTCGGCCGTTTTCGGCGTTTTTATTATTGTTATAGGAGTGGTGGTTTTTGTTGTTCTGCGATCGCTCGGAGAGGCGCGCGGAAAAGCGCGGGATGCCGCGATAAAAGGAAATCTTGCAAATGTCCGCGTGCAGGCGGAGATCTACTATGATCGGGAGGGATCATATGGAAGTTCCACATATTTGCCGGGAGACTGTGCGGCCGCACCCGCGAATTCAATTTTTGGCGATCCCGGAATTGTTCAATCGCTTTCCGCGGTGCGTTCATACGGAGCCGGCGAGTTAACATGCGCAATATCAGAAACGGATCAAACATGGGCAATCAGCGCGCGACTCCCCAGCGATGCCGGAGAGTATTGGTGTGTTGATAGTACCGGTTCTTCTCTTGTGATTCTATCTCCAATCAGGGACATGTCGTGTCTTTAATGTGGCTTATTTATTAAGGATATGAAAACACCACTAAAAATATTAATTTTTCTTCTCCGCATCACGTTAGGATGGGTCATGCTTTACGCGGGCGTCACAAAAATTATTGATCCCGAGTGGACCGCGGCAGGTTTTCTCAAGGGCGCAAAAACTTTTCCGGATCTTTATGCGTGGTTTGCGTCCCCGGTGAATATCACATGGGTTAATTTTCTTAACGAGTGGGGGCTTACGTTCCTAGGGGTTTCGCTCATACTCGGTGTTTTTGTGCGGTACTCGTCCCCTCTGGGCGCTCTTTTGATGATGCTCTATTATTTCGCGAATTTGGAATTTCCGTATCCCAACCCTCACAGTTACCTCGTTGATGAGCACATTATTTACGCGCTTGTGTTTCTATTTTTTGCTGTTATCAAGGCGGGAAAGTTTTATGGTTTTGACAATCGTTTTTACCGTTAGTTTATTTTCTTTCCGGAAACAGGACTGTTGGCAACTTGGGAGCGAAAGATAAAATAGGTTATACTGGGTTTATGTCGGAGGAAAAATTAAGAGAGTTGCTTGTAACTCCCGGTTTTGTGAACGCACCCGCGTTTGAAGCCGCGGCAAAAGAGGCGCGCGAGCGGGGGCAGGATATTGAGGATTTTCTCGTTGAGAAGGACTTGATCAAAGACGAACAGCTCGGGCAGTTAGTTGCCGGTTCTTTTCAGATGCCATTTGCGAATCTCCACGAAGAAAAAATTGACGACCGTCTTTTGAACTTGGTTCCGGAACTTGTCGCGCGCACCCATGGCGTAATTCTTTTTGGACGCGACGAAAAAGGCGTGAAAGCAGGAGTCAGAAACCCCTCGGACGTGGATATTATTCACCTTCTTGAAAAGCGCATCGGGGAGCCGCTTTTTTTGTATTACGTGACAAAAAGGGGATTTCTTGACGCGCTTTCGCATTACCGCGTTGGTTTGAAAAATGAGTTTACGAAGATTGTTGAAAAATTAAAAGACCCGGGGCTTTCAAGAGAGGCGCGCGATGGGGTTACCGTGACGATTGTTGATATGTTGTTGCGTTACGGCTACGAATCCAAAGCGTCTGATATCCACATCGAGCCGCACATGAAAACAATGGCAGTCCGATTTCGCATTGACGGCGTAATGCATGATGTTCTTGAAATCCAGAAGGGGCTTCTTGAGCTCATCCTCACGCGTATAAAAATTCTCGCGCGCATGCGCACCGATGAACACCGTGCCGCACAGGACGGCAGACTTGAATTCGAAGCGGACGGGGAAAAAGTTGATGTCCGCGTTTCTGTTGTTCCGGTGACCGAGGGGGAAAACGTTGTCATGCGGCTCTTGTCCGCAAAAAGCAGGCAGTATAGTCTCACCGATCTTGGTCTTTCTGACAGGGATTATGACCGGGCGATGCGCACAATGCGCAATCCTCACGGCATGATTTTGGTGACGGGTCCCACAGGATCAGGCAAAACGACAACCATATATGCGATGCTCAAAGTTCTCAATACCCGCGAGGTGCATATCGCGACCATTGAGGATCCGGTTGAGTATGACATTGAGGGCGTTAGCCAGATACAAGTCAATCCGCGGACAAACTTAACATTCGCGAAGGGGCTTCGTGCGATTGTCCGCCAGGATCCGGACATTATTATGGTAGGTGAAATTCGGGATGAGGAAACTGCCGGCATTGCGGTTAATTCAGCGATGACCGGACACCTTGTACTCTCAACGCTCCATGCGAATGATGCGGCGACTACGCTTCCGCGGCTTCTCGACATGGGGGTTGAACCCTATCTTGTCGCTTCAACCGTGAATGTTGTTGTCGCACAGCGTTTGGTGCGGAAAATCTGCCATCGGTGCCGTGAGTCCCACGAGCTTAGCCCGGATGAACGGAAACTGATTGAAAGCAACGAAAATCTCCAGCATCTTATTGGCCAGTCCCTCGACGGTCTGCGTCTTTACAAAGGTTCGGGTTGCTCGGTATGTGCGGAAACAGGATATTCTGGGCGCATTGGCATTTTTGAGGTTCTTGAGATGGATGAAGAAGTGCGTGGTTTGATTACAAACCATGCGCCGTCTGGTGATATAATGAAAGTGGCGCGGAAGAACGGTATGACAACGATGCTCGAAGACGGGATTGGGAAAGTGTTGAGTGGCGCAACAACTCTTGGAGAAATACTGCGGGCGACAAAAGAATGAAAAATAATATGAAAAATGAAAAATCAGAAGTCCCAAGTATGCAGAAAATTTCGGACGTTACGTCTGTTATTTCTCACCAGCTTAAAACTCCTCTTGCAGGCATTAAATCATCGCTTGAGATCCTGTCATCGGGTGATTTAGGACCCTTGAATAAAGAACAACAGGAGTATGTTGAGCTCACCCTTGGAAGCGCAGGGAAGATGATTTCTTTAGTGAGGGATCTCTTGGACGCCTCGCGCATTGATGAGAATAGATTCGTTCTTAACCCGGGAAAATCTGACATAGCGGAGCTGGTAGGCGAAACTATCAAGGAACTCGGTAGTTTCGCGCAAGCAAAAAATACCCGCATTACGCTCAATCGAGCGGGAACGATTCCGCCCTTGATGATTGATGGTCTCAAAGTCCGTCAGGTTATCAGCAATATTCTTTACAACGCGATACGGTACAATAGGGGAAAGGGTACGATCGAGATAACTCTGGAAAATAAAGGTGATCACGTGCTTTTCTCTTGCAAAGACAGCGGTATTGGAATTTCTGATGAGGACAAGAAAATGATTTTCAATAAATTTTATCGCAGCTCCCGTGTGATATCTCTTGCGCCCGACGGAACGGGTTTGGGCCTCTATATATCAAAGGCGATCATAGAAGGAAGCGGCGGCACCATCGGGTTTAAAAGCGATGAGGGGAAAGGAACTACTTTTTATTTCACGTTGCCGATACAATAGATTTATGGCGGAGCAAAAAAAAATTCTCCTCATCGAAGATGATAAGTTTCTCCTGAAGCTCTATAGCGATAAACTCGTGCGTGAAGGATACACCGTGAGTATGGCAATCACCGGCGAAGAGGGGCTTGGAAAAGTAAAACAGGAACGGCCCGATCTTGTATTTCTCGATATTATTCTTCCGCAAAAGAATGGTTTTGACGTCCTGCGGGAAATTAAGGGAGATCCGGAAATAAAAAATATTCCCGTTGTCATTCTGACAAATCTGGGACAGGAGTCCGACATAAAAACCGGCATGGATCTCGGCGCGAGCGATTACCTTGTGAAAACGGATTTTTCTATCACGAAACTGCCGGAAATTGTGAGAAAAATTTTACCCGCTTAAATCTAAACAATGCCGCAGGCGCCGCGCGCAGTGAGGGTTGTAGGAAGGAGTGTGAGCATTGGGGCGCGCGCGCTTTTTGCGCGCCACCTTGCGGTTATGTTGAAATCGGGTGTAACGCTCACCGAGGCGCTTTCTACCACACGTGATGCCGCTCGTGGGTCGCTCAAGGCAGCTCTTGAACATGTGCTGCAGGCGGTTGAGACGGGCCGTTCACTTTCTTCCGCTTTTGCTGACTACCCGCATATTTTTCCGCCGCTCTTTGTTCAGGCAACATACGCAGGAGAAGTATCCGGCACGCTTTCGGAAAATCTGGAGAACATCGCGCGTGAACTTGAGAAAGAGAAAGAGCTTGTAACGAAAATCCGCGGTGCGTTGTTGTACCCCGCAGTTGTCCTTGTTGCCGCAT
>MHOB01000004.1:6107-9645 GCA_001821795.1 Candidatus Ryanbacteria bacterium RIFCSPLOWO2_12_FULL_47_9c | reverse complement strand
GGACGGTTAGTCTCCATCAAGCGCTTTCCAACAGTTTAAACGTCCCCGCCGTACGGGTTTTGCAATATGCGGGGCTTGGCGCATTCTACGACTTTCTAAAAAGCGACCTCTCCTTCGAGCCGCTGCAACCCCTTGAAACATACGAGCTTTCCATAGCGCTTGGTGGGCTTGAAATGGACTTACTGACTCTTGCAAATTACTTTACGCTTTTTCCCAATGAAGGAACGCTCAAACCCCTAAAACTTAGTGAAGATGATACAATCAAGTTTTCGATGGCAAAACCGTATGATAATCATCAGGTTATTGATCCGGCATACATACAACTCGTAACAAAAATCCTTTCTGATCGGGAGACAAGCATTGACCAGTTCGGCCTCAAAAGCAACCTTAACCTGCCTGCAACACAATACGCCGTAAAAACCGGCACTTCCTATGACTACCACGACAGCTGGGCAATCGGATACACCCCGGACTTCCTCGTTGGAGTTTGGCTCGGCAATAGCGATAACAAACCCATGTATCGCCTTTCGGGGTCAATCGGGGCTGGCAAAATCTGGCACGAAGTAATGGAAACTATGCTCAACTCAACATACAACAAAGAAACCGCCTTTAACTTTGACCGTATCAAAGAATATGCAAAATCAGGAAATATCGAATATGGACTCGACGGAGACGAGTATGATTCCGCGCGCGACTTACTAAAATTGAACTATCTTATTTTACAACCGCATGATTTCGACACGCTTCAATACACCGCGGGAATAAAAGTTCCTCTTCTCTCAAACGAAGACGTGCTGTGGTACATTAATAATTCCCCCGCCGGACAGGGTATTCGAGAAACTTGGGAACCAAAAAAACCCGGTGTATATACAATCTCCGCGAGAAATCCCCGCGGCAAGATGGAAAAAATAAAAGTTATCATCAAGGAGCAGGACGAATGAAACTCTACTCCGCCTCAAGAATTGTAAAAGATTCGCCGCGGGTCCTCCCGAAATTTTCCGGAAAGTACATCTCGCTTACTATTGCCGGGAGATGGTGAAACGTTCCGGGCACAAGCGCGCGCACAAAATAATCATATTCGTAGATCCCTGGCTCAAGGCGTTCGGTAAAAAGGAACAACCGATCGTCATGCGACTCATCTGAATCGGGCCGGAGTTGGGAAGTTGCTTTTACGTCCTTACCGTAAAAATCATCATCAAGCTCTTTCTCCCCTCTCAATGAAACGAGTGAATTATCAAAAAAACTCCTAAAGAAAGACCCTATTCCAGAAAGTCCAAACGCCCCAAGAAGATTCGCTCCTTCTTCGTCGTAAGAATTGTAATCTTCTTCAGGAAAGCCATAATCCTCATAACCACCATAGTCATCCGGTTTTTCAAGCGACTGATCCTCCGTCGCCAGCTTCAAATTTACAATTTCCATGCCCGCTGGGATGAAATCTTCTACGGCAACGAAGTTCCTGCTTTCGGGAACCGTGATCGTAAGATGCCCCCTCAACACATCGCCCTGTTTTGCTTCAAGCGCCGGTTGAGAATTTGACGGGGCATCAACGCGATAAAACTCGCGGGAAATCGAGAACCCTTCGTCACGGGGAGGAATCTTATCAATCGGGAGATAGTACTTAAACAGCATATCGTAATAATAGCTATTTGGCTCGGCGTTTTTGTTTGTCTTGGAAAAAAGCATGGTCCGTATCTTACCAAAACCAAGATCTTTGACGGGAATGAATTTTTCGAAAGACCGTAATATCGTATTCTGGTCGAAAGTAAAATCGCCTAACGGCGTTTCATCCAAAGACAATGCGAGATTGAAAGACGATTTGTTTTCCTCCTTCCAAAGCAGAAAATCGGTGAGCGCGTCGATAACCGCAACCGTGTTGTTTGTTGAACCCCATGCGCCATCCTTTGCGCGGCTTGCCAAAATCCACCGGAGCACTTTTTCGAGCGCCGCGCTCTCCCGCTTGTCTCTCGCGAATGCCTTGAGCAACAAAGCTGTATCCTTCACCGGTGTTTCGTAGTACTGGTATAATGGCGTCCGACCGCCAAGCGGAAGATAAGCGCCTCGGGCATCAATGACAATCCTGTTTTCGAGCTGTTGAAAAACTTTTTCTTTCAAGCGCGGCGGGTAATCACGCGAAAGGAGTATGGCAAGATGCGTAAGACTCGTATTTGAAATTTTTTCATTGATGTATTGAGTATCATCAGCAATCGCCGCGACGCGATTTTGAAGCTCGGAACTTATCAAAAATCCTTCAACGCGGGAAAGAGTATACGTTGCGAGAATGACAAGATCTTTATTCAGTATGAATTCATTTTTTTGCGTCAACTCGCGATACAAGTACTTTGCCCCTTGATCCAATTTCGACGCATCTATTGGATAACCCGCGTTTTTGAGATCAACAAGAGCGTTTACCACATGCAAGGTAAGATAAAAATCCGGGCGCATTCCTTTGTAATAGGTAAAGCCGCCGTCGGGAGTTTGATTTTCATACAATCGGGCAAGCCCAATACGTACAACGTCATCGGGAGAATACTTATTGCCTTCAAATTCAACATCCGGCACCGCAAATGCGTTCCCCATATTTTCGACGGCGCGCGCGCGCTTGAGAATCGCAAGCGAACTCAACTTGCTCGCAATCTGCTCGCTGCATCCATATGGATACTCCACCAAGTAATTTAGGGCATCAGAAAGAAAAACGGCGAGCGTTGCGCTTGTCCTTACATTTAATCCACCCCTATCGGGAGCAATATTGGGTGGAAGATAAATAAACTCCCGGCTTTGTTCGTCCCCCGTATAACGGGCGGTTGCGACCGATTCATAAGTATCGTTTCGGGTAATGGAAATGGAATTTTCTACTGTGTCTTCCAGGTCATTATTCTTCGCAGAAATAATGAACGAGTGGCTCCCGTTTTGTATGCTTTCCGGCGCGGTGGCGGAAAAATACACCGTTTTTTCGGTCTCTGGACTAAGAGTAAGCGAAACGGCCGTGTCTTTCTGAAGTTTGAGAGTATCGGATGTAATTGAGACCGTGACACGCTGGCGATTCTTGGTATTATTGAAAACCTTGCCTCCGATGAAAAACGTGTCGCCCGGTACTATGAACCTTGGTTTCAGGGGAATAACCATCAAGTCTTTTTGCGTTTTAAATTCACGATACCCCACGCCGAGTTTTGTGTCTTTCGTCACACCCACGGACTCAATCTGCCACGTGGTTAAGTTGTCGGGGAGAGTAAAAGACACGCGCGCTTTCCCCGAAGAGTCAGTATGCACGACTCCCTGCCAAAAAGCCGTATCCCTAAATTCTCCGCGTTTTTTCTTGGCAAGTTCTTCGCTCCCGCTTCCACTTCCACCTTTAGTACCAACCGGAATATCGGCTTCATAAAGGACGTTTTTTATATTCGAGGCCGTACTTACCGTGAGCGGTGTACCATTATAAAAGAAGAGGACTGGATTTTTCTTCGGATTGCCTTTCAGGGCAAGGACACTCATGTCCACAACCGCGAGCGATAGCTCGCCGGAAACAGGATTTCCATTCTTGTCT
>MHOB01000004.1:0-6068 GCA_001821795.1 Candidatus Ryanbacteria bacterium RIFCSPLOWO2_12_FULL_47_9c | reverse complement strand
TAATTATTTTTATCCGGCTGGACACTGACATCAAGAGTTTTCTGCTTTGTATTTACCCGATAGTTAATCTGGCCGTATTTAATCTCTGGCCGCGGCGAAAGCAAGAGAACCGATGCGTAAACATTCGGCACATGCTCTTCGGTAACTTTGAAATTGTAATCTACGAGATTCCTCTCTACATCAATAATTTGATAACTGAAAATCTTCCCCCGCTCGATACTGACGAGGGCTTTTGCCTTTTGATAGGGAGACTTAATAACGATCTTCACGTTCTCGCCGACATCAACCTCGCCCTTGTCAGTTGCAAGATCAAGAGTTTCGTTATTCGTCGGGCGAACCGTGACCGCGCCAGAACCGTATACAAAGAGATCGTATCTGGCGGAAATGGTATTGCCTTGGGAATCCTGCGTACTTACGTTTACCTCGTATTCACCCTCCTGATCGAGGGTAAACTCGCGATCCGCGTTGCCGTTTTTATCCGTACGAACAGTAAATTCTTGAACAGTTTCCTTTTTCTGTTCGGTACGATAGTAATAACCCCCATCGACTTCGCGCCGTTTGTACGACTCCCAAATGATTTTTTTAACCTCCACAACGATACCGCCGCGCGAAACTTCTTTACCCTGCGTATCAACCGTTTTTATGCGCGCCTTTATACTTTCGTTTTTGCCTACGAAGTTTTTATCAAGACTGATCCCGGCATATATTTCTCCGCGGTGGACAATAAAAGATTTCCGCGTGGAGATTGATTGACCGTTCGTGTTTTTCGCGGTGAGGTGAACCGTGAAAATTTTACTTCTCATACTCTCGTCGCCTTTGAAAAATTTATTGAAGTCCAATTGCTCCTTGATTTCGGCCTTGCCGTGGCTGTCAAGCGATGTTTTGCCGCGCAAGAGAAATTTATCCCCATATGATCCATCGAAAGAATAATACCAGCCGTTCCCAAACTGGAAATAACCGTCGCGGTATCGGTCGAAATAATAATCTTGGCTCGCAACCGCGTACTCCAACGTTCCCCCATCGACCGGAACCCCAAAATAGTATTCGGCATTCACATCTAGTACAAACGTATCGCCGGCAATATATTCCTCTTTGTCGCTCGCGGCTTCTACTTTGAAAGCAGCTGGCACATATTCCTCGACATCAAAATAGGTAGTTCCGCCGGGTGCTGAAACCGAATACGTGCCCAATGGAGCATGTTCATCAAGAGTTATATCGGCCGTAAAAGTACCGTAATCACTCATGTCGAGCGATTGTTTGGAAACTACTTCGTACTTGCTATTACGCACCTCGAGCTCCGTCTTTTTCTCTCGGAATATTTCATAATTTGCATCATAGCCAAGGCGATAAATTCCTTTGATAAATACGCGCTGTCCGGGCCTGTAAATTGGCCTGTCGGTATAAAGATACGCGCGCTCAGCCGCTTGGGCGGGAGAACCCCACTCGAGACGGTCGACATCCGCGGCAACAATAGCGCTGTCTGCTCCTTCTTTTACAATGGCGGCCGCAAGATTCGGCGTCGCCGCGACAAGCGCGACGCCGTCTTGCCCGGTGCGATGCGTACTGACAAGCTGGACGCTTCTGTTCCCGTATTGTTGCGAGGAAACATATTGATAAAGGTTAATGTCGGCATTCGCCACGGGATCGAGATTTCCAAACCGCGTAACCCAATAGAGATTCCGTGGAGTTTTTGACAGTGCTTCCCTCACCACCTCACGGTGTGTTTCATATGGACTATCGTTCCATTCGACTTTCTTTTCCTGAACTGCCATGCGCGTTACCGTAACATACGTCCGCTCGTAGAGTCGGCCGCCAACACGCTCTAGGGGACGGCCGGATGCCGAGTCCCATTCTTGGAATACATTTCGATATTCAGGATGACTAAAAGTTAATATATAGTGGCCGAGCGGATTCGAAATATAATCCCCGAGATTTACCTGAAAATAGGTCCGCGACCAATATTTTTTTGGCAAATCAATTCTTTTCTCGACCGTTCGGATACAATCCAGGCTTTCGGGCGTAACATATCCATCGGGACGATTTTCAATATAGCGGAGCATGGTTTCCGGCGACGCTTCGCAGATGTGAAGATTGACATAATCAAAATTGTCCACCGCGTAGACAAACTTGGTTCGCTCGGGAGAGGTAACGTTATACCCTTTCTGCAAATGAGTAAAGCGCCGCGCCGATGATACAAGGTTACCGCTTGTAAAACGAGTAGTTTTATTCGCGCTTTGGCCGAAATGATCAATAAGACTCAAGGTAATCTCATATTGAAACTTGGGAACAAGGCCGTATTGTATTGTATTTTCAAATTGTCCGACAGCGCAACTTGCCTCTTTATTTTCCGGCCGCACACGGTACGGGCCATACCAGTTCCAAAGACCGACGGTTATATTGCTTTTGATCCGTTCGGGGAAAGATTGTTCATCGGGCGCTCGGAGCGGATTTGATGTACATATTTTCATCTGGGTGAGATCGGCATTTACCGCACCCTCGGAAGGCACCACTTTATAAATGACCAATTCGGGATATAGCGTAATGGTTCTCGTCAGGTCTTGGGCGTTTATCTGGAGGCCAGACTTATTGTATATTTTCTTAAAATGTACATCGATTTGCTGTCCGCGCTTCAGCCCTTTGGAATCAAATGTTATAGAGATCCGCTTAAAATCGGGGACTTTCTCACAATCGTCCCCATAGCGAACTTCTTCTCCTTCTTCAGGTTCCTTACATTTCTCACCGTAACCAATTTCTTTAATGGCGTCTGCTGTAATTTTGCTTGAATCCTTGTCAATATCTTCAAAAAAATTCACCCAAAGCTTTCCCTCTGGATCAAAAAAATCCGGCTCGACAAATTTGCTCTTCGCAGATTCCGCAGAAAGCTCGCCGATGATATCGCCAACCATAATATTGCCGCTTCGCTGTTGACTAAGAGAGATATCTCCTTCCAGTGGGTACGCTTGTTTGAGCGTGTAACTATACGCAGTATTGAAATCCCAGAACTTTTCGCGGCCGTGGCGGTCGGCTTTGTTGTGAATTTCGAGTATGGATTTATCGAGAAACTTATTGTATCGCTTGGCATCCCTGTCATACACGGAACGCGTCCCATACATTGCAATAAAACTAACATCCTCGCCGGATAATTTTTTTACAGCAAGTTCGCGGGCGGTGCGCTCAATATCGATCGGCTGGTTGAAAACAATGCGTATTGGATGATTATAGAGAGTTTGCTCATCCTGCATCTGTTCACTCTCATACCGGAGCGGGCGCGTGCTGAATGCGTGGGTTACCGGCGCAACCGCAAGCCCATCTATCGAGACAAAACCTTGTTTTATGCTTACCACATAATTGGACGAGCGCTGTAAACGTTTCTCGGGAATAAATTGCAAGTTTCGCGTTGTAATCCAGCGGTATTTTCCGGCGGTTGGAGGAGTAATCTCTACCGGGATATCCTTATCTTTTAATTCGTCAAGAGTGGTAAGCGGGACCATCGGCCGATTAAAAATAATCGTTATTTTTGAGTACTCGGAAGATTCAGAATTGCTATTCGGAAACACGGAGACAATTTTTGGGTCTTCGTCGGCAAGGAAATCCTTTTGTATTTTTATATCTTGAGTCGCAAGCGTTACTGAATAGTATTTGCCAAGGTCAAGTTTTTGTTTTGGCTGAAAAACAAGATACTCCGCGCCCTTTCCTTCAGACCAATCTCCGGAAAGCGCCGGATCAAAAGATATTTTTTCGCTTGCCTCTGCAATATTTACCTTTACCCCCTCGGGCAAACGCACAACGATAGCGGCGCTTTGAGAAATCTTATCCGGCACCAGCGAGTATACTTCCTCAAATTCCCGTTGGAATGTTCCACCATAAAATTTTTGATACGCAAAAAAACCGCCGATCGCCAAGATCACGGCTATGCCAAAAACTACTTCCCACTTTTTAATGTGGAGGTGGTGTTGTTCGGCAGGTTGAAACTCGGGCAGTTCACCCATATGTTTATCTTACTTCATTTCGATTTCTTTGGCTGTGTATACATGCTAAACTAATACCCCGAGATAAGAGCATCGGGAATAGTTGCCGGAGTTTACTATACTATAGTATAATTGCCCGGAACAAAGAGGCCTATAAAACATTGTTGTTTGATAATGTAGCCGCGACACGCGGTGAATGGATATAACAAGGAGAATACCATGCCCGTGGATAATCAACTCAACATCACAAGATTCTCATGGGAGCTTCAACGAACAGTGAAAAGTCTTGCCAATGCGGGTATGGAGCGCGAGGTGCTGAAAGTACTCGCAGAAACTCTTCAACATGGACTTGCGATCGCTTACAGCCGCCAACGCTTGCCGTATAGCGGATCCCTCGAAGTTCTCATGCGAGCAGTTGCGGCACTGCTCAGTGGCGATGAGGAAGATCTCGGTTCCTATATCGGTGAAAAGCTTCGAGTGGGAATCCGATCGCTCCTTCATGAATTGAAGGACATGCCGGGCTTTGCTGGTCAGTGGTATTGAAAGATGGAATCCTGTTCTCTGCCCTCCAGAGGTCTACAAACTCTTCCGCGAGTACATCGACAGCTGAAAAAACAAGCCCCACCGAAATGCTTCACTTCGGTGGGGCATTTCTATTCCTTTTCCGTAGTTTTACTTTTTATTAATTAAATTTAATTTCTTTTCCCGGCGCCAGCTTTTGATTTCAGATTCGCGCCGTCGCGCTTCTTTGAGAGTATTAAACTTTTCAGAATATTTTAAAACAACCGGGCGTCTAAGTTTTGTGTAGTGCGCGCCCCATTTGGATTCGTTATGTTCCTTACAGCGCTTCTCTAAATTATTTGTACAACCAACATAAAACGAACTGTCGGCGCATTCAAGAATATAAGTAAAATAAGGCATAACTAATACGGAAATTATACTAAGGTCCCTCACATTTCTACGGTCTTTTGGTCGAAAGCAGAAGTAATAAACACCGAGCCACTTCCTTTTACGACTTCTCCGATGACTGCGCTGTTTTTAAGCTTGGCGAGAATCTTTCGAACTTCAACCCTAGGAACAGAAAGGACAAAACCAATTCCACAATTAAATGTCGAATACATTGTTTTGTTTGAAAGCCCCCTTGAGTGCATATCTTTAAATACTTTTTGTGGCTGCAGAATTTTTTGGTGAGAAATAACCGCATCAGTTTTTACTAAAATATCTTTAAGTTTTGTGAATGCGCCGCCCGTGATATGCATCATGCCGTTTACCTTACCTGTATCGAGCACGGAAAGTATTTCGTCAAGATAAATTCTCGTTGGTTCTGTAAACTCTTTTCTATATTCCTTTCCAAAAACTTCTCTAACTTTTGTAATACCATTTGAGTGGACACCCGAACTGGCAAGCCCTATAAGCACATCCCCAACATTACATTGATTTTTTCTCTTGCGTTTGATTAGACCAGAAACAGTAATGCTTATGTCCATCCCTTTTGTGTCGGAATGAATCGACGTCTCTCCCCCCGTCATGGCGATTTTTCTCTTCTTACATTCAGCCGCTAAAACTACCACTATTTTCAAGATTGCTCCATGGTCATCCCTTGGCAAAACGATGTGATTTTGAAGCGCATACGGCGTTGCTCCGACCATTGCGAGATCGTTTAAATTCATTGCAAGCGCATCCAGTACCGCATTTTTAAATGTTCGCTTTTTCCAATGATACAAACCCTTTGTACCGATTCCATCGGTGTGTTGTACCTCGGGGTATGCAAATTTCTTCGTGATAATCGGATACAAGCCGCTCTCTACTTTTACATAGGGCGTATGCCAAGTACTTTCGATGAGTTTAAGAATTTGGTATTTGTACGGTTTCGTCGGATTATACATAGACTTTCTGGTCTCTCGGGTCTCTATAGATTTTAATTTAAATAAACTCTAAGGAAGTTGCGTTAAAATATTTAATCGACGATTCAAAGGTGAACACGGTAAACCTGTTTTCCCTTTTTATCTGTCCTTTCTTAAATATGGCAAAGAATTGTCCTCCGATTACTTCTCCATTATTTGCTCTACTCCAAAAAAACATAAATTTATCAATATCAAC
>MHOB01000003.1:9358-9512 GCA_001821795.1 Candidatus Ryanbacteria bacterium RIFCSPLOWO2_12_FULL_47_9c | reverse complement strand
TACTGACCAAGGCGTGGCCGTCGGCGTCGCGGCTGAAGTTGAGCGTCGAAGTCGCGCCGTAGCCGTAGGCCGGCAGCTTCCAGTCGGTGAGGGTCACCGCGGCAGGGCCGTAGGTGTCGATCCCCCTGGAACCTCCGCCGGTACTCGCGCCGAT
>MHOB01000003.1:0-9293 GCA_001821795.1 Candidatus Ryanbacteria bacterium RIFCSPLOWO2_12_FULL_47_9c | reverse complement strand
CGTCCTGGGTCGTCGTCGTCGAACCGTCGATGGAGCTCGCATTCATCAGATACAGGCCGTTTAACGCCGCTGCCGGGGACGGCGGCGGCGCCACCAGCGCGATGGCGATGAAGAGTGCGATGGCACTCCCGATCGCCGCGAACAGTCTTCGCATAGTGCTTCCTCCTTCTTCTGGGGTTTTCGAAACCCCGTTCGTGGGGAGCCCAAGGCTCCCCGGGTGCGTTTTATTCACAATATAGACCACACCCCAAAACCCGTCAAGTGCATAAAAATCCGCGTTTGCGGATTTTTTTTTACTTCTTCCCCGCCGCAATCAGTTCAGCAATGTTCTTCGGAACCTCTTCGTATGAAGAAAATTCCATTGTGTATGAGCCGCGGCCTTCGGTACGCGAGCGCAAATTTGTTACGTATCCAAACATTTCTGAAAGCGGAACTTTTGCATCAATCACTTTAAGATTCAAGCGATCTTCCATGCGCTCGATTCTTCCGCGCTTGCTGTTGAGATCGCCCGTCACCTCGCCCATGAAATCTGCGGGCACAATAACTTCCACTTTCATAATCGGCTCAAGAATCACCGGGTCTGCCCTGCGCGCGCATTCCTGAAGTGCGATGGAGCCCGCAATCTTAAACGCGGCCTCACTTGAATCAACCTCATGGTACGAACCGTCATAGATCGCAACGAGCATATCAACGAGCGGAAATCCGGCAACCACTCCCTTGTCCATCGCCTCGCGCACGCCCTTTTGCACAGCTGGAATAAATTCTTGCGGCACGATGCCCCCTTTAATTTCGTTTTCAAATGTAAAGCCCTTGCCACGTTCTTGCGGCTCGACGCGCAATCGCACATGCCCGTACTGCCCGCGGCCTCCCGATTGGCGAATATATTTTCCCTCGGCCTCTGCCTCTTTGCGAATAGTTTCTTTATACGCAACCTGCGGCTTGCCTACATTCGCTTCAACCTTAAACTCGCGCTTCATTCGCTCGACAAGAATTTCCAAATGTAGCTCGCCCATGCCGGAAATAATTGTCTCGGCGGTCTCGGGGTTTGAGCTGATGCGAAATGTAGGGTCTTCTTACGAAAGCCGCTTGAGCGCGATCCCCATGCGTTCCTGGTCGGCTTTTGTTTTTGGCTCAATTTTCAAATCAACCACTGGCTCGGGGAAAACAATCCGTTCGAGAATAATCGGGTGCTCGGGATCGGCAAGCGTGTCTCCCGTGGTCGTGCCCTTGAGCCCCACAATCGCGCCAATCTCGCCCGCATGCATAACTTTTACTTCTTCGCGGTGATTTGCATGCATCCGCAAAATACGGCCCACGCGCTCTTTTTGATCTTTAGTTACATTATATATATAGGAACCCGCCTCAAGCATGCCCGAATAGACACGAAAATACGTAAGCTGACCCACAAACGGATCGGTTTGAAGTTTAAAAGCAAGAGCCGCAAACGGCGCGTCGTCTTTTGCCTCGCGCGTGATTTCGCCGCCGGTTTTTGGATCCATGCCTTTGACCGGCGGCAAATCAAGCGGGCTTGGCAAATAATCAACCACACCATCAAGCACAAGTTGTACGCCTTTATTTTTTAAAGCCGAGCCGCAAAAAACCGGAACAAGCTGGTAACTGATGCATGCTTTGCGAAGCGCGCGCTTTAACTCGTCAAGCGGAATATCCTTTCCCTCAAGATATTTTTCCGTGAGAGCATCATCGGTCTCGGCAATTTTTCCTACAAGGTCGTGGCGCATTGACGCCGCTTTTTCCTTAAGATCGGCCGGCACCTCACTTTCTTCAATATTTTCACCATGCTCGCCGGAAAACCGAAACGCGCGCATAGAGAGGAGGTCGATCACTCCTTCAAAATTACTCTCGAGCCCGATGTTGAGCTGGACTGCAATTGCATTGGGTGTGAGGCGCTCGTGAATTGACGCGTAGCTTCGCTCAAAAGAAGCACCCATGCGATCGAGCTTGTTTATGAAACAAATGCGTGGAACTTTATATTTATCGGCCTGCCGCCAGACCGTTTCCGACTGCGGCTCAACCCCCGCAACACCATCGAACACCACCACGCCGCCATCGAGCACGCGCAGCGAGCGCTCGACTTCAACGGTAAAATCAACGTGTCCGGGAGTATCGATAATATTAAAACGGATTTCGTGGTCCGTGTCTCGCTTCTCTTCCGGAAGATATGTTGGCTTCCAAAAACAAGTTGTCGCAGCGCTCGTAATGGTGATGCCGCGCTCACGCTCTTGCTCCATCCAGTCCATAATGGCTTCCCCCTCATGTACTTCGCCAATTTTATGAGAAACGCCCGTGTAAAAAAGAATCCGCTCGGTGACTGTCGTTTTTCCTGCGTCAATGTGAGCGATAATGCCAATATCACGCGTCCTCTCTAGTGGATATTCACGAGACATATAAAATTACCAAGCAAAATGCGCGAACGCCTTGTTTGCCTCCGCCATCCTATGGGTATCGAGTTTTTTCTTAATCGCCGCGCCTTCGTTTTTCGACGCCAAAATTAATTCCTCGGCAAGTTTTTTCGCCATCGGCTTGCCTTTCTTCGCACGCGAGGCGGTGATAATCCATCTGAACGCAAGCGTGATCCTCCGATCTCCGCGCACTTCTCGCGGTACTTGATAGTTTGCTCCGCCCACGCGGCGAGATTTCACTTCCACCATCGGACCGACGTTGTTGACTGCCGCCGTAAAAAGTGCCACCGGATCAGTATCTTTCTGCGTCTTTTTTATTTCTTCAAGGGCGTCGTACATTACTGCGCGCGCGGTAGATTTTTTGCCGTCGCTCATAAGATGATTGATGCACTTCGCAATAAGAAAATCCCCATACTTGGGGTCCGGTAGCTGTACCCGTTTATTTTTCCTTTTTCTACGCATGACTATCCTTTTGGTTTTTTCGTCCCGTATTTGCTGCGCGCTTGTTTTCTGCCTTCAACTCCCTGCGCATCAAGCACGCCTCTGACAACGTGATAACGTACACCGGGCAAATCCTTGACTCTGCCGCCCCGCACCATCACTACCGAGTGTTCCTGTAAATTGTGGCCGATTCCTGGGATATACGCTGTTACTTCCATGCCGTTGGTAAGGCGCACGCGCGCAACTTTTCGGATTGCCGAGTTTGGCTTTTTGGGAGTTTGCGTGGTGACTTTAATACACACGCCGCGTTTAAAAGGCGACGAGTGCCAAACGCGCCTGTTGTGGATCGTATTAAAACTGAACTGGAGTGCGGGGGCCTTTGATTTTTCCCTTATTCTTTTGCGCGGCCTGCGCACCAATTGCTGTACCGTTGGCATATATTCTCTTTTCTATAACAAATGAAAACAGTATACCCGAGGATACCAGAGTTGTCTGGATGAGTCAACTTTTTTCAGAAGAAAAAGAAAAGCCCCGATCGCGCTGGATCGGGGGCGGGGGGTAAAAAAGAGAAGGCGCGCTCGGAAGAACGCTAGCCCGCGACGCAGTCGCAGGCCACGCCTCCGGCGGGGTCGGTGAACGTCCGGCAGATCTCGCCGGCGCTCGGGCAGTCACCTGAGCACTGGTTGGTGCCGGGCACGAGACCGCATGGCTGTGACGGCGGGAAACAACCACAGATATCGGTCGGCCCAGGTCGGCACTCGTCACCCGAGTTCGGGCACGTGCCGCCACAGATGTGAGGAGCCGTCGGCTCGCACGGCGGTGGCGGGGTGTCGATCTTGTACGCGGGGACGAGCAGGAGGCGCGTCGTCGGCTTGCGGTGGATGTCGGCGATGCCTCTGACGAACTGGTCTTTCACGCCCTGCTGCAAGTCCGGCTCCGAAGGGCACCGGATCTGGTACACCAGGTAGTCGTTCTGCAGCTTCGTGCCCGTCGGGTTCTGGCGCGGCTGCTTGTCGACCGGCACACAGAACATGATCGGCCGCGGCTTCTTCGCCGGCTGGAGACGGCAGCCTTCCTCGATCTTAAAGGGAGGCACCTGGAACGGGGTGAGCACGAGCGAATCGAGGGCGTGACCGTCGACCGCGAGAGCCCCCTTTTTGAACGTGATCCGATAGCACTTGAGGTGGTCGAAGGGACCGCCCACCTGTGCCATCGCCATCGGCGCGAGAGTGCAAAACACCAGCGCCGCTGCGAGAACCATTCGCAACTTCATAACTCTCTTCCTTCCGTTGTTGTAGCCCGAGACCATCTCGGGCCGGGGAACATACAAGAAACGATAGTATCAGAAGCACAAAAAACTTGCAAGCCGCTTTAGCGGCTCATTAATCATTTTTCGGAACCGCAGATGACACTAAGTATGAAAGAAATCCGGGTACGATCGGCAAAATACATGGACTCAAAAACGACACGAGTCCGGCAAGAAACGCAATGCCAAAATTAATAATAGTAAGCGAGACAATCCCCTCGCCGGCCGCTGTAACCAAGTTGAGCCGGAGCAAAAAATCGGAAAGGAGCGCAAAGTTTGCCACACGACTAAGCTGGCCTAAAAAAATCAAAATACCAAATAGTACGAGCACAAACGCAAAAAAGTATTGTACGTATAAAAGCCACCTGTCTGCGCGCTCTATGAAATGCTGTGCTTGGGTTGTAAAAAACCCGACCAGCAAAAACGGAATTCCAATGCCAAGCGTGTAGGCAAAAAGAAGCACAAACGCGCCCGCAGCTTCAGTAGCGGCAAGAGCAAGAATTGCGCCAAGCGCGGCTGAAACACACGGTGTCCAGCCGATAGCGAACGCGGCGCCGAAGACAAACGAGGTTACATAAAGCGAACCGAAATTGCGCACTTTGAACTTGTGCTCACGCTGCAAAAACGCGGGCGTAAAAAAGCCGAGCATAAAAAAACCGAAAAATATGATGATAAGGCCGCCTGCGCGCCCAAGCCAGATTTTTGCGTCGTAGGATACACTCTCAAGCGCAGTCTGCAAAAGCACCCCCACAAGCGAAAAAATTATAGAAAAGCCAAGAACAAAAAATACGCTTGCAAAAAATATTCTCCAGTCGCGCTTCATAACTTAGTGGCTTAGTTACTAAGCATCTTGTTAATTTCAGAAATATAGCGATCTTTGGACCAGCTATCGGGCGCTTTGAGCACTTGCTTGCCACCCTTCAAAAAAATTTTTGTATGCTGATAGGGTACACCGAACTGTCTGGCAAGCGCTACCTCTTCGGCGGACGTTTCGTCGTCCTGAAAGTTTACGCGAAAACCAATGACGCGTTTGTTGTCATCAAAGGAATTAAACGCCGCCTGCATTTCGGGAAATTCTTTTTTGCAAATTGGGCACCAGTTTGCGTAAAAATAGAGCACAACGAGATCCCCAGATTTCAATGCGTCATCATACCCGGTTGGAGAAAACTCAAGGAGTGGGTGATCTGACCGGCCCGCCAGAATCGTGCCGCGGATTTTTACCATTGTCTCTGTAACCCCGCCCGGGATTTGTCCTTTATCAAGCCCACCGTCATCATATTTTTTTTGCTGATCTTTATAGTATAAAAGCGCGCCGCCAACAACAAGCACAACCAGAATAACTGCTAAAAAATATTTTGACATAGTACTTTATAGTGTACGCCCGCCCTATAAAAAGAAAAAGCGGCTTGAAACTCAAGCCGCGGCGATCTGTTGCGCCGGAGGTGCGTTGCTGCACAAACCACAAACACACTTGAACGTGTGAGGATCTTCCGCATACAGCGCGGCAATAATCCGGCGATGCCCTGCCCAGCGGTGTTTCTTCATTCTTTCGGAAACCTCGCGGAAAAACTGGTGATACTGGCACAGGGTCAGCGGACGTGTGAACAAGAAAATGTCCCCCCTCATGGCTACTTCCCCTTACCGTTTGGTTGTCAACGAGCCAAAAACTCAAATCCCCCACCCGAATTGGTGGAGGATTTGCTTGTGACTATTTTGGTTTTTATTTTTTGCTGAAACTAGACATGAGCAAATCTTCCACCATTGGTAAGGAGGAGCAAACCGAGAAGCAAAAGCCCTTTTGTGGAGCGAGTACTCATGATTGGTTTTAGTATAGAAGCGCCGCAAACATGCGTCAAGCTTTAGTACTACGTTTTTTTTCCATTGCGCTTTCCACGCGCGCTTTCGCAATTTTCATCGCAACATCGCGGGGGAACAGCCGTTTTTTGCTGCTTGCATTCATCACGCGCAGTGTGGAGGCGCGAATTTTCTTTTCCACGGTGTCGAACATGCGCTTGGGATTATATCCGCGGTACTCGGCGTAGGACGAGATGACGCCGCCGGCATTTGCGACAATATCAGGAAGAATCATGACGCCATGCGCAAAAAGCTCGCGCTCTATCGTTTCCTGCATGGGAATATTTCCTGCTTCAACAATGAGCCGCGCGCGGATGTCGCGCTTGTTTTGAGTGTTAATGACGTCGGAAACAGAAGCGGGGATGAGAATATCAACGGGAAATTTCCAGAACTCTCGTTCGGTGATTATGTGCCCGTGCGCACTTTTTTCGATCGCGGTTTTATCGCGCATAAAAAGCGCGATCGCCTCGCGGGAGAATCCCTCTGGCTTATATATGCCGCCACCTTGCTTAAAAATCGCAACGACGCGCGCTCCCATATCGGTGAGAAATTGCGCGGTAAACGATCCGACGTTCCCAAATCCATGGATGGCAACCGTCGCGCCCGCAAGTGCGACGCCAAGAACTTCGCACGCGGTGGCGGTGGCGTGCGCAACACCGAAGCCGGTGCTTCCGAATTCGTGAGGGATGCCGCACTTTTCTCCGGTTTTTCCGAAGATCCGCATGCAAAGGTTCGCCGGCTTTCCCGTCGCGCTTTTCCAGTTGCCGGTCGCCTCGGTAAAAGTGCGCATATCTTCTTCGGTGCTTCCCACGTCAGTGCTCGTGATATATTTACGCGGAGTAAAGGGAGCAACAAGTTCAGCAAAGCGCGCCACAAGTTTGCGTTTATCTTCATTTTTGCCGCCTTTCCAGACGATTCCTGCTTTTGCTCCCCCAAAGGGAATGTCAGCAAGCGCAGTTTTCCATGTCATGTTGCGCGCGAGGCGGGCAATTTCTTCAAGCGTGACATTGGGGGTGATGCGGAGGCCGCCTTTTCCTGGACCCCGTGCAGTATTGTCAACAACAAGGTAACCAGTAAGCCCGAGAGCGGCATCCGAGACCGTGATTTGGTATTCCGGTCCATACATATCGCGCGCAATCATGGTGATTATTATACACAACCGAAGCCCGAGTTGTTAAGCAAGGTTCGTGATAAGAGCAGAAGCGTTGATCTCCCGCCAGTCGAAGAAAATACGAGCAGCGCCCGCGTCTACAAGTGCGGCCACCGCTGATCCTCGAATCACGACCGGCATGCCGATCGCGCGTGAACCGGCCGCAATCGCTGCGCGGACACCGTTCGGCGAGTCCTCAAACACGAGCTGGTTCTTCGGATCGATCCCCATGCGGCGAGCCGTCTCGAGGAAAACATCTGGAGCCGGCTTCATGTGCTTCACATCGCTACGGAGAACGATCCTGTCGGCAGAAAAAAAATCGTAGAGTCGTGCCTGTTCGAGGAGGTAATGCGCCCTGTCTTCGCGAGTGAGCGAACCGATTGATAGTGGCAAACCCATACTTTTGAGCTCCCGGAAGAAATTAGACCAGCCCATTCTTGGAACGATAACCATTTCCTTGAGAAGCTTCTCGTAATAGAAAGCATGGCGCTCCGAGTATAGCTCCTTGAGTTTCGTCTTATCGGAAAGTTCATAGACTTCGTCTCGAATGCGTTCGTGGGGTCCTCCTATGAAATGGGGAATCTTGACGATCGCTTCCTCGAGCGTCATCTCGATGCCCATCTCAGCCATTGCTTTGAGGTGTGCACCATGGTGTGCCGCCTCGACATCAATGACGGTACCTTCGAGATCAAAAGCAATACCTTGAATTGACATAGTGTTATTTTCCTTTCTTGTCTTGAATGGTCGGGGTGCCGGGAATTGAACCCGGTCTACATGCACCCCATGCATGCGTACTGCCGGTATACTACACCCCGTGGCTACTTTTTTGCCAGCTGTTTATTTTTTCTGATGCAGGTTGTACAGATTTTCTTTCGCGGGCCACTTCCAATTCTCGCCCACTGGAGATTGGGTTGTTTACGTTCCCACTTCGTCGGGTTGTAGTGGGCGCGCAAAAGGCGGCGTTTACCGCCCATTTGCGAACCTTTGCCACAGAGCGCGCATGCTTTTGCCATATAAGTCTAAAAAACATATTATGTATATCATACATATATGGAAGACGCAACAGGTTTTTTGTTCCCCATAGCGATCTTGGTAATGTCCGTTGTCATTCATGAAGTGTCCCACGGTGTTGCCGCATATCTTCTTGGGGATAAAACGGCAAAATACGCCGGACGCCTTACCCTGAACCCGATACCTCATATAGATATTCTGGGTTCTATTATTGTTCCTTTTGTTCTTGCGATATCGAGTCCTTTCGTAATTGGGTGGGCAAAACCCGTCCCCTATAATCCATACAATTTGCGAGACCAAAAAAGAGGGCCAGCAATAGTCGGCGCCGCGGGTCCTCTCTCCAATTTTTTTATAGCCGGCATATTCGGATTTCTTTCAATTCTCACACCCATTGAAATCGGGATTAAAACCGTAATTGCGAGGGCAATACTTTTTGGCGGCTTTTTCAACACGCCATACACCGTAAGCGCTCCCGTTGAAGCTTTTTATCTCATACTCTTAAAAATTGTCTTGATTAACATTGTTCTTGGAGTCTTCAACCTCTTGCCCATCCCGCCTCTAGACGGTTCCAAAGTCTTGTTTGCTTTTATACCATACCAATGGTATCGGCTTCAGTCGTTTCTTGAACAATATGGTTTCTTAATACTTATTGTTTTTATCCTTTTGTTCTCGGGAGTAATAGGAATGATAAGCGCCGCGCTATTTGAAATTTTTACCGGACTGTAATATGGCAAAAGAAATGTTCAAGAAAATAGCAATTACCGATTTCGAGATGACCGGCCTTGATCCCTGCCGCCATGAAATTATCGAGTTTGGGGTAATCATTGCTGACGCAAACACACTCGAGATCGTGGCAACCATGGATAAAAAAGTAAAGCCGGAACATCTTGAAACCGCAAACGCAGAATCGCTTACCTTCGCGGGCTATAAAGAAGAAGAGTGGCGCGAAGCGATTTCACTTAAAAGCGCCCTCGAAGAATATTCGCGGCTCACCCAAGAGGCAATTTTTGCCGCGTGGCCATCGTACGCAGATTGGACATTTCTCGTGGAAGCGTACCGCAAAACGGCGCTCAAAAATCCGCTTGACTACCACATTATAGATGTCTGGACG
>MHOB01000002.1 GCA_001821795.1 Candidatus Ryanbacteria bacterium RIFCSPLOWO2_12_FULL_47_9c | reverse complement strand
CTACCAGAATCCCTTCCGGCGCGTCGCGGGCGACAGGCATGCCATTGTTCGCAAACGCGATCGCCGCCGACATCAGAATTGAAGCCGGTTCTTGCAAGAAGCAGGAACACGGCTTTTTCTTTAATACGGCATGTGATATACTCGAAACGGAGTACAGGCGCAAAGGTCTTATTATTTGCGTGAGTGTTCAATGCCTAAGCATTTCATTTGTACGGGGACGTGTTGGACGAAACCATCGTCTACTCCCGGATTCTGTAATGAAGAAGGATGTCCGAAACAGGGTGATCGATTGGTAGAATGTGATTGTGAAGATGGTTGGCACCGTGTATTACGTCCGCCGGGGAAAGATCAACCAAAACCCGACAAAAAGTAATGGTTCATCATAAATAATGAATGGGGTTTTTTCGTATAATAAAGGAATCAGACAAGTCTCACGCGCGCCTTGGAATTTTACGTACATCGCACGGCATTGTTGAAACACCGGCGTTTGTGCCGGTTGCAACGCAAGCGGTTTTTAAAACGCTGACGAGTAAGCAAGCACGGGAAACGCGATCTCAACTTGCGATTGCAAATACATTTCATTTGCATCTAAAGCCGGGCGAGAAAACCATCAAGCGCGCGGGCGGTCTGGGGGCATTTATGGCTTGGCCGAAGCCGCTGATGACCGATTCAGGTGGATTTCAGATATTTAGTCTTGGTTTTGGTTCTGACTTTGGGACCGGTAAAATTTTAAAGGGCAAGCGGGCGGAAAAAATAGGGATCGAAGCGCAACCTCGAAGAGTGGAGATTACAGAAGCAGGGGCATGGTTTCGATCGATTGTTGACGGAACGAGATTATTTATCGGGCCGAAAGAATCGATGAAAATTCAAAGTGACCTCGGTGCGGATATTATTTTTGCTTTTGACGAATGTACTTCGCCGATCGCGGGAAAAGCGTATACGAAGAAATCACTTGAGCGAAGCCATCGGTGGGCGGAACTCTCGCTTGCATACCATTCAAAAAAACAGAAACTTTTTGGTATCATACAAGGGGGTAAGTACAAAGATTTGAGAAAGAAGAGCGCGCGGTTCATTGGCGCGCTGCCGTTTGATGGTTTTGGCATCGGCGGCGAATTCGGTGACAGTAAAAAAAATATGATGGGGATGATCTCTTGGGTTCTTAATGAACTTCCCCCAGAAAAACCGCGGCATTTGCTCGGTATTGGCCATCCTGATGATATTAAAAAAATCATACGGGCTGGCATTGATCTTTTTGACTGCATTGCGCCTACACATTACGCGCGGCGCGGTTTTGCGTTCACGAGTCGCGGGCGTCTCGATATGCGCAAGATCAGTTTCCTTGCAGACAGAAAGCCGCTCGATTCCCGTTGTAAATGTGATGTATGTAGAAATTATAGTCGCGCGTACATCACACATCTTATGCGTTCGGGCGAGATTACAGGCATGTCGCTTCTTACTATGCATAATTTGTATTATTTCAACACATTTGTCGAAGAGATTCGGCGCGGGATACGGGCCGGAAGAATATGAATGAGAAAGCTCTCGAGATAAATAACTTACGCAAATCCTATGGCGCTATCGATGCGGTAAAGGGTATCTCTTTGTCTATTAAGCGGGGAGAGTTTTTTGGTTTTTTGGGGCCCAATGGCGCGGGCAAGACCACTACGATTAAATGCGTCACCGGTATTGCCGTGTTTCAATCGGGTACGATCAAGGTTTTTGGCATTGACGCCGTGAGAGATTATCGCGAAGCGCGAAAAAAGATTGGTCTTGCGCCACAGGAATTTAATGTAGATATTTTTGCAAAGACACGCGATATTTTGTGGTACGTTGGCGGGTTCTATGGTATACCGCGCGAACTTCGCAAAAAGCGGATTGAAGAGATTCTTGACAAGTTTGAGCTCACTGTACATGCGGGTAAGCCGTTTCAGCAGCTTTCGGGCGGGCTTAAGCGAAGAGTAATGCTTGCGCGCGCCATGATACACGATCCCGATCTGCTGATTTTAGACGAGCCGACGGCTGGCGTGGATGTAGAAATGCGCCACGATTTATGGCGGTATTTGCAAGAAATGAATAAAGCGGGCAAAACAATTTTACTCACGTCGCATTACCTTGAGGAAGTCGAAATGCTCTGCGGGCGTATTGCAATCATCAATCACGGGAAGATAGCCGCAATCGGCGATAAGAAAGATTTTATTGAGGGTGGCCACAAACTCGAGCACGCGTATCTTGAAATAACACGGGGAGAAAAAAATAATGAAAGCGCGTAACGTCAATTGGATTGGGCTGCAAACATTTATCTCGCGCGAAGTTGCGCGGATGTTTCGTGTGTGGATTCAGGTGCTTGTAGCGCCATGGTCAAGCGCGCTCCTGTACATTTTTATTTTTGGGCGAATTGTAGGAGCGCGTATCGGACTTATCGAAAACGTGGCGTATATTGATTTTGTGCTTCCGGGGCTCGTAATGCTCAATCTTATCAACTCTTCTTTTTTACACTCTTCATCGTCGCTCTACTTTATGCGTTTTGTAAAACACATCGAAGAATTGTTGGTGGCGCCGCTCTCGTATTTGGAAATGATCGTTGGGTTTGTGTGCGGCGGCATCATCCGTGGGCTTGTGGTGGGGCTTGGCGTGTATGCGCTGGCGCTTCTTTTTACCATTGCCACGATTGAGCATTTTCTTCTCTTTGTATTTTATTCCGTTTCGATATCCATGATTTTTGCGCTCTTGGGAATGCTCGTTGGACTTTGGGCAAAAAACTTCGAACAGCTTTCACTGCCGAGTATTTTTCTCATCACGCCGCTTACGTTTCTGGGCGGCATGTTTAACTCAATTACCATGATGCCGCAAAAGCTTCAATTTCTCATGCGGCTCAATCCGTTTTTCTATTTTGTGGACGGCCTTCGCTACTCGATGCTGGGCATCTCGGAGTCAAACTTGGCAATCGGCCTCGGGCTCATTGCGGTACTCATCCTCACCCTCGGCTGGCTCGTGTGGTATCTCTTTAAGATTGGATATAGAATTAGAGAGTGAGTAAATCGCGCCCCATGCTCTATAAAACAATTGGTTCAATCCAGTTGGTTCTTGGCATTGTGGGCGCCTTATTTTTGCTCTCATCGTTCTGGACCTTTTTTACGGAAACTATTTTTTACTATGACTATGATGCGACAGGCGGGTTTTTCCTCTTACTCGCTTTGCTTGAGTTAGTCTTGTTACTCACATTAATTGGACGTTATTTATTTTTGGTAGGCAGAGGGAGACGCGAAGACACGCAACTTATTTTTCTGTCTTTATTGTCGTCATTAGCGGTCATAGCGATTATAATATTTTCCCTGTTCCTTGCTCTTGTTGCTTGTATATCTAGTAGTGACGGGCAGTGCATTTTTGTTCCAATGATATTTGGGGTCGTGGGAGGATCTGCGGCTACTGCGATAAGTTTCTTTTTATTTCTATTCGGGGTCTTAAAACCATGGAAAGCTTTGGCAATCAGCGTGCTTCTTATCTTTCCCGCACTCGGATTGTTGTTTTGATTGTTGTTGCTGTTTTTTGAATTATAGTGTCCTGAACAACGGTAGTGTCACTACCGTAAAATAATGTGAACTTGAGAACCCTGACCGCTTACTAAAAATCAAAAGCCAAAGATATCCAAGGTTCCACCTTGGTAAAATATTCACTGGTGGTGGTAAAATAAGGGGATGGAAAGGAAAATTGTTTTCGCGTCCGGAGAGTATTATCATATCTATAATCGTGGAGTAGAGATGCGCGACGTATTTCTTGATGATGGCGATTATCTGCGCTTTCAACGTCTTCTATACATCGCAAACGGCAAACAAGCGGTGATCTACAAACTTATCCAAGGTTCCACCTTGGAGTCGATAGAGCGCGGAGGTCAGCAAACGGCGATTGGCGCGTATGTGTTGATGCCAAATCATTTTCATTTGTTGGTTAAAGAGATGCGAAGGGGAGGAATTACCGAATTTCTTCGAAAGCTAACGACGGGCTACTCAATGTACTTCAATAAGAAATATGAGCGAGTCGGCGCATTATTCCAAGGAACGTTCAAGGCAGAGCACGTTGATCGCGATGAATATTTAAAGTATTTGTTTGCATATATTCACTTAAATCCGATAAAGATTATTGAGTCAAAGTGGAAGGAAAGTGGAGTTCGCGACATTGCACGCGCAAAAAATTTTATCGCTAAATATCGTTATTCTAGTTATCCAGATTGTGTAGGGGTGGAACGTACAGAGAAAATAATCTTAAGCGCTGTGGAATTCCCAAAATATTTTAAGGACGCGCAATCATTTGCAGATTTTCACAAAGAGTGGTTGCAGTATAAAGACGCTGCGAACACGTGACAACTCCAAGGTGGAACCTTGGAACACGCAGGGCCACGGCTGGCTCGTGTGGTATCTCTTTAAGATTGGATATAGAATTAGAAAGTGAGGAAGGTTCTCAAAGTATTTATCTACATCGTGCTTCCAATAGCGCTCGTTTTAGTTTTCTTTCCCAAACAAGCCGAGAAAAGCGACAGAGGGCCGATTGACATTCCCGGTGAACCTATATACACCGAGACATATAAATGTTTTGGCATTACCCGGGTTCGTGAGCCGTCTGGTGTTTGTTATGATTGTGAGTCGGCTCTAACTTGTTATGGTGTTCGATATAGTCGCCAATGTTCTTTGCGATATGTCGATACTCCATCGCAAAATCAAGTAGTATGTAGAACTCCAGATAGATCCATGCTCTCCGAGTGGATCGAAATAGGTTGGAAAAATATATTTCGTAGGAATGTGAGAGGAAGAATCGACACTACAAATTGATGGCGGTCATCAAAAAGAAAACTTGGCCGGAGCTTTTTGGCGAGATCGTTGCTGGGCGTAAGACTTTCTATTTACGAATCAACGATTTTGAAATTGCAGATGGCGATACGCTCGTGCTTGAAGAGTGGGATCCAAAAACAAAATTATATACCGGCAGAACGATTGAAAAAAAAGTTGGCTATGTATTTAAGTTCAAGCCGGAAGGGCTTACATTCAATGATCCAAAAGAAGTAAAAGAAAAAGGCTTGCAAATTATCTCTCTGCTCTAATTTTTCTTTTTCGGGTGGCGGGTTTTGTCTACAAGGTGCCATGTTTCGAGCTTGCCTGTGCGGTTGGGAGGGACGCGATGACCCTTGATGAGTGTGACCTCCGCTTTGCCTGACCCCGCGCGGTACTGGCCCGAAACCGGCACTTTTGCGCCCGTGCGCACGACAACTTTCTTGGTAGCCATACGTTCATATTGTAACAAAAAGGGAGAGGCCGTTACAATAGAGATATGAGGGTTCTCGTAACATTAAAAGTACCAACTTCGGTAGTACAAAAAATGGATGTATTTAAGAAAAAGTACTTTCCCGCAGGGTTTCGGAAGATCCCGTCACATATCACACTTTTAGCGCCGTTTGATCTTGCCGGTGATTTTCATGTTTTTACGAACGAGCTTAGTAAAATTGCACAAAATTTTTCGCCGTTTCCACTTGCGATTAATGGGCTTGGTATTTTTCATGAAAAGGTCCTTTTTTTCTATTTTACAAAACCAGACGGATTGGGACGCCTGCAACAAGAGGTGCTAAGCGCAATAACTTCTGCTTATCGAAGGGAAACAAAACGCAAAAATCAGGACGCGGATGAATATCACCCCCATTCAACTATTAGTATTTCAAGTGCCGAGCGCATAATAAAGTACAAAGCGGAGATAGAAAGATCCTTGCCGAAGCTTAATTTTCTGGTCGATGGTGTTACTGTTTATGTATGGCGGAGGGATTACTGGCGTCTTGAAAAAGAACTCGAATTTCACTCTCAATGAAAAGGAATTTTGTTTTTATTATCATTATTCTTTTAACCATCAGCGCGGCGGGATATTTTTTCTACCGCACATATTTTGCTGGCGTTGGTCCTGCATTGAGATCGCCGTCTCAAGATATTACAAAACTTGTGCCGCCAGCGAGTGATAGTTTGCCACCTGCGCAAAATGCAACTGATCTTCCCCTTAAACTTCCGCCCGGATTTTCTATTTCTATTTTTGCAAAAGATCTTTCGGGTGCCCGTGACATGGCTTTTGGCGATGATGGAAACATGTGGGTTTCACGCACGAAAGAGGGGTTCATAACACGTCTTGATATTAGAAATGGAGTTGTTTTCCATCAAGAAGACGTGCTGACCAATCTTCGCAATCCACATGGGCTTGCGTTTGATCCTAAGTTACCAAGATTACTATATTATTCAGAGGAGGATAAGATATCGTACATTGATCTTTTTTCGACAGGTAAACCACGCAAGATTATTGATCTTCCCGCTGGCGGCAATCATAATTATCATTCAATTCGATTTGGTCCCGATGGCCGACTCTATGTGAAGCTCGGCTCGACGTGTAATGTGTGTGTAGAAAAAGATGAGCGGCGCGGTACGATCTACTCGATGAAAAGTGACGGTTCTGATTTCAAACTCTTTGCCAAAGGGCTTCGTAATGCGCCATTCATGACGTTTAATCCCGTTGATGGAAAAATGTGGGTTACCGAAATGGGCCGAGACTTTTTGGGAGATGACTTGCCGCCCGATGAAATTAATATAATCGGTAGCCCCTCGGCGAACTCGGGGCAAAATCCTTCGGATTTTGGCTGGCCAAATTGCTACGGCAAAAATATTCATGATACCGACTTCGATAAAAATACCTACATCCGAAATCCGTGCATGGAGCCATTTGAAATACCATCGTTTGTTGATATTCCGGCACATTCGGCGCCGCTTGGGCTTGCGTTCGTTCCAAGCGATTCAGCATGGCCTGAAGATTATTGGTACGACCTGATCGTTGCGTATCATGGTTCGTGGAACCGCACGGTGCCCACTGGTTATAAGGTTGTCCGCATGAAGTTTGATGCAAAAGGGAATTATCAAGGCGTTGAAGATTTTATGAGCGGCTGGCTCACATCAGAAGGTGCTCTTGGCCGCCCGGTCGGCGCTCTTATCCAGTCGGACGGTATTATGTATGTCTCTGACGATAAAGCCGGTGTGATATATAAAGTTACCTATGTCCATTAAATATACTGCCGAAGAAAAGCAAAAATATTTCGATGGTTTGCCTAAAAAACACATGGCTACGGGCGCCATAATGTTTGACCGTAAAAACCGGCTTTTGATCGTGAAGCCCACCTATAAAGACGGCTGGACGATCCCCGGAGGCGTAGTAGACGCGGATGAATCACCACGTACCGCGTGCATTAGGGAAGTTAAGGAAGAGGTAAGTTTAGATATCACAGATCCCACCTTGCTCTGCGTTGACTATGTAACCGCGGGATCATATGAGTATCTTGGAGAGAATTTACGAAAACCTGAAGTTTTTCAGTTTGTATTTGATGGAGGAATTTTGTCGGACGGTCAAATAAGCGACATTCGGATACAGGAAGAAGAGTTAAGCGAATATCGTTTTGTCACCATCGACGAGGCACTAAAGTTGCTACGCGCGAATCTTGCACTAAGGATTCCGAAATGTCTCGAGGCGATAGAGAGTGGGCGTGTTTGCTATCTCGAAAATGGCGAGAAAGTATGAGTTTTGAATTTCCCCCGCCAATTGAAAATAATATGGAGGGCAAGAAAACGCCCGAAAAGCTCGGTGCGCTGATTGTTTTAGATAGGATATGGAGACCGGATGAGAAAGATTCACCAGAGCACGGTTTTCATCTTAGCCAAGACGGAAAGATGCGTGTGTTGGCGGCAGTCGAAATGTACAAGGCAGGGCTTGTAGATAAAATTATTTTTACTGGAGGCAAGGCGTCTGGAGAGCAGTATCCCTCTGATGCGGAGTCCATGCGGCGCTATTTTCTAAAAAAATATCCTGATATTCCAGAAGACAAAATAATTCTTGAAGAAGAATCTTTAAATACACAGGAAAATGCAGAGGGTGTCGGTGCTATTTTAGAAAAATATGGTATTCAAAACGCCGCGTTGCTTACCAATAGCTATCACTTAGACCGCGCAAAGAAAATTTTTGAAAATCAAGGCATTGAGGTGTCTGGTTTTCCAGCAGAAGAATGGCTTTCAAAACGAAGATCAAAGATGGGTATAAACCATTACGAAAAGTTCGTGGAGCAGTTCATGGAATCAAAGCATGTAAAATGGGAGAGCATGAAAGAAAAGATTTTGAGTGGACTGCTTACCATTGATAGAAAGGGTAAAATTCCTCGCGCGATTACTCGCGCTGTTCGTCATGGAAGTGAAGGGGAACAAGCAAAAAAATTATGAACCGCGGGATTGCGACATTCACGCTCGACTATGGCAAATGTCCGCCGTGGTTGTTTGAGCGCATGGTGAAATTGGGCCGCGAGATGGTGCGGGCGCTGGTGGCAGAATACGGCCCTGACGAATTCATAAAGCGCATTTCAGATCCAGTCTGGTTTCAGTCGCTCGGCACGGTGCTTGCGTTTGACTGGAATGCGTCTGGGCTTACGACTATTTTGACTGCCGCCTTGAAAGAGGCGATTAAAGGCGAGGAGCAAGAGCTTGGAATTTTTATTTGCGGCGGAAAAGGAAAAACTTCGCAAAGAACGCCCGAAGAAATAGAAAAGTGGGGCGCGCGTTTGGCATTGCCCGAAGGGCAGGCGGAAAAACTTGTGTATAACTAGCGCATGAGCGCGAAAGTTGACAGCGCGCTTGTGCAAGATAGTTACCAAATTTATCATCACGCGTTTTTCTTTTCTAGAAATGGAGCGTGGAGTGTAGTACAACAAGGTATGAATACGGCGAATCAAACAGCGCGGAGGTATCATTGGTTTTCTGAAAATATAAACGATATTGTATGCGAGCCGCATGCGGGGATTGTTACACAAACGCTTGAAAATCAAGTGCTCGATCTTTCCGCAAAAGCGAGCGGCTCTACGCGCACGCTTTCAGTGGAACTCATCGAAGGCGGGTACAACCAAATCATGAAAGATATTAAAATTTTGCGCAAACATTCATCAGAACTTTCGCGCATGGTTGCCATGCAGACAGCTAATGGACAGTTGAGCTTGCTTGAGCTTGCAAATACAGAATTTCATTCGCATCCCGTCGAGATCGAAGATTTTTCCAAAAGTAAATATCTTGAAAAAATTCTCGCTCGTCTCGCAGACAAAAAACCAGAAAGCTACGAGAACTTGCTCGCGACCGAAGGCGTCGGGCCAAAAACGGTTCGCGCGCTCGCACTTGTGGGCGAGGTGATTTATGGAGCGCGTCCAAGCTACGAAGATCCGGCGCGCTATTCGTTTGCGCACGGCTGCAAAGACGCCACGCCATATCCTGTTGACCGGCCGACGTATGATAAAACAATCGAGACAATGAAGCGCGTGGTAGCAAAAGCGCGCATCAATAAAACCGAAAAATCCCGCACGCTGGAAAAACTAGAAAAACACCAACTTGCGTTTTAACGCGTATCCTTGCTACCCTGCTAGTAAGGTCTTTTTATGAGCTTTAATCTTTTTTATGAATAAAAAACTGCTTGTTGTTGTGCTCGTGGTCGTTGTTGGCGGAGCACTTTATCTGTGGAATAAAGCTCCTTCTGCTCCACAACTTACTATAAAAGAAGTAATCGAATCGAATAAAAAAATTGCCGGTGATTATT
>MHOB01000001.1 GCA_001821795.1 Candidatus Ryanbacteria bacterium RIFCSPLOWO2_12_FULL_47_9c | reverse complement strand
TAAGTACGTAGCCCGCAAGCAGTGCGCTTGTAAGAAGTGTCCACATCCACTGCGTGCCAGAAAGCGATAAAACTGCTTCGCCTCCGCCGCGCCACGCAATAAATGCGAGTAAAATAACCGATCCAAAAATCATGCGTGCTGAAGCAACCGTGGTACTCGAAATATCTTTGAGCGCCTTTTTGGCAATAATATTTTCAACCGCCCACAAAATTGTTGCGCCAAGTATCATAAGCTAGCCAGCGTTGAAGCGAAAGCCCTTAAATCCTCCGATAAAAAAGTTTGCCGCAAATATCATGGCGATGCCTACAAGCTGCCACGCTGAAACTCGCTCTTTAAGAAACGGTATTGCAAGAATCATAACCCAGACGAAAAGTGTTTTGTGGATGAGTCCGGCGTTGATCGCCGTTGTTTGCGCGAGTCCCGTAAAATAAAGTGCAAATGGTATTGATCCGCCGATAGCGCCGATAAGCACGAGGCGCGTCCATTGTGCGCCAGAAAGCCAGCGGATTTCGCCCGCACGCCGCGCGAGGATAACAATGCCAATGAGTAAGAGAGCAACAATGCTGTTTTTTAGCGTTGTATAAAGTACAGGGTCTTTAAGCGCCATGACCGCGATTTTTGTCAAAAAATTACTTGTGCCGGAGATTAATGCGGTTGTAAGCGCAAGAAATGTTGCAAAACGCAATGATTGATTTCTCATACATATATAATGGCGAATATGGAATACTGTGGTCAAGGCATGGCGTTACTCAAGAATCAGTGGTACACTAAAAAACATTATGAGACAGATCTTGGCTGTTACGATATTGCTTGCCGTAGCGGGATTTGCTGGTTTGGGTTTTTTTGTGATGAGCCACGAGGGAGCGCACGGGCATCACGGGTGCGTTGCTGCGAGTGCGCTTGGCACTGCTTGCCCTGATGCGGGCGATATTATCGGTTTTTTGGGTTTTCATGTTGGTGCGTTTAAGAGTTTTTCAAACGCGGTATTTACTGCGTTCTCTCTCATTGTGTTTACGGCTTTTCTATATATATTTGCTTGGCATGCGCGTATACGAGAGGCGCGTTTTTTGCTTGAACGCAAAATAGCCCTGGCTCGCGATGTATCGCTTGGATTTTTTGAAAAGCCATTTATTCAATGGCTTGCACTTCACGAAAATAGCCCGGCACTTGCCTGAAGCGCACGCAGAAACCTGTCTGTCGGCAGTTTTTGCGCGGCGCTCACAACCCTCGCTTTGAGGGATTTTATTTAGCAATTTTTAATTTTGTTCTATGAATCAGGCAAAAAATACTCTTCTTGGACTTGCGGCGATTCTTGTTGTCTTCAGCGGGATTGTGTGGATTTCAAATCGCAACTCTGGACAAACAGGTAACGCGGGTACCGCGACGGTGCTTCAAGGAAACGGGCGGCTGGAAGCAAAAGAAACATCATACGATTTTGGGGAGGTTTCAATGGCAAACGGAAAAGTCACGCGCGCTTTTGAGGTTACAAACACAAGCGGCGAGACAGTAAACGTCAAAAAAGTTTACACGTCTTGTATGTGCACGCAAGCGCTCATTAAGTCCAGCGCCGGCCGCCAGTTTGGGCCGTTTGGCATGCCGGGGCACGGCGGCGCATCGCCGTTTGCGAATATAGATGTTGCGCCCGGCGAAACTGTTGCGGTGGAAGCGATTTTTGATCCTGCCGCGCATGGACCGTCTGGTGTTGGCGTCATAGACCGGGCAGTTTATCTCGAGACGAATTCAAAAGAGATGCCAAAGGTTGAGCTGACATTCCACGCGACAGTCACGCGATAGCGATATGGATCTTATATTCAGTGCGTCAATTATTGCGGCGTTCTTTGCAGGAATGGTTGCGCTCTTTGCGCCATGCTGCATTACGGTGTTGCTTCCCGCATATCTTGCATCAGCATTTCGTGAGAAGCGCCATATCCTCAAAATGACGTTTGTGTTTTTTGCGGGTATTGCTGCAATTCTCATTCCGATCGGTTTGGGCGCCGCCGGGCTTGCAAAAATTTTCGGAAACTTTCACAACGAACTCTATATTGCGGGCGGCCTCCTGATGGTTGTGTTTGGTCTCGGCGCATTTCTTGGCAAGGGGATGACGCTCATTCCAATGCCGAAGCGCATGATGCCAAATATTGATATGGCAAGCAGCCAATCGGTATTTATGCTCGGGCTTTTTTCTGGAGCGGCGACTTCCTGCTGCGCGCCTGTGCTTGCCGGAGCCGTAACGCTCGCCGTAATTTCCGGCGTCTTCTGGAAAGCGCTTGTTGTTACTTTCGCCTACACATTTGGCATGACGTTTCCGCTTTTTGTCACGGCACTTATATATGATCGCTTCAAACTCGAGGAGTCACGCCTTATCCAAGGGAAGCTTTTTGAGGTGCGTGTCGGACAAAAAACAATCGCTATTCATTCCACGAATTTGCTTGCGGGCGGCGTGTTTCTTATTATGGGTGTTATACTCCTTATACTCGGCACTTCTGGCAATGCTTATTGGGCGCCCGAGTCGCAGGTTGCGATCGGCAATGCTCTTAACCGTTTGGCGAATGCGCTTGTAGAGGCGCTCATGCGAATCCCCGATGCGATATGGGGAGGTGTCATTATTGGCTTTTTCCTGTACCTTATGTATAGGGTCAGGAAATAATTAAAAAAATAAACTATTATGGATTTTATGGATCATGAAGTCGAGGAGGTGGAGGTAAAGGATATTGAACAGCAGCCGGCTCAAGAGGTTTCAGAAACATCAGAAATGCGAGACGCTCCAAATATCTGGAAATGGGTCGCAATTGGGTTTTTCGGCATTTTTCTCTTTACGCGCATTTTCGATGTCAACATATCGTTCAAGCCAGAATTTGGCGGCAGAGCATTTCTTGGTGGTAGTATCGTAAAAAACCAGAACAAAGATCAAAACGTAGGCGCCAGCGATATCGAAAAAGCTGTTCTTCCGAAAGATGGTATTGCACTGCCGATCCGCTGGGGAAATCTCGGCCGGCAGATGGCGGATACTGGTGTAATCGATTCGAAAAAGTTTGAGGAACTTTACGAAAGCCGCGGGGGGTTTAATGATGAGATGAGAAAAATGCTCTACGAGGATGGCAATGATACGATTGTAATGACTGAAGACAACGCACCATATCTTTTGAATCTTCTTTGGGCATTCGGGCTCGGAAACAAAAATGTTGTGCTTGAGCGCGGTCCGATTAGCGATCCTCAATATGGAGGGGCGGGTGGTTTTGCGGCAACGGGTGGCTGGACGCTTGCAGAGGGAAATCCAATGAACCATTTCAACGCGCACGAATTTGTACGACTCTCGCCCGATCAGCAAGCGCTTGTCGAGCGCGTTGCAAAAAATATTTATCGCCCCTGTTGTGGAAACTCGACATATTTTCCTGATTGCAACCACGGTATGGCGATGCTCGGACTGCTTGAGCTCATGGCGGCAAATGGTGTGAGCGAAGGTGACATGTATAAAGTGGCACTGCAAGTTAATGCGTATTGGTTTCCCGATACTTATCTGACGATTGCAAAAGTGATTCAAGATGGCGGCGGCGACTGGAACGCGGTAGATCCAAAAGCGATACTCGGCGCAGAATATTCAAGCGCGCAGGGCTTCCAGCGCATTCGCCAAAAAGTAGCTCCAGAGCAACCACGCGGCGGAGGTGGCTGTGGTGCGTAATGCGGTGTTTTATCCACAGGGTTGACACCACTTGACATAATATACCCCTGGGGGGTATACTGTGGCCATGAAAGAGATTGTTAAAAAGCGCGCGGTGCGGCGGCTCAAAATTGCCGAGGGGCAAGTTCGCGGGCTTTTACGCATGGTGGCCGAGGATAAATATTGCATTGATGTCATCAATCAGTCGCTTGCGGTCAAGGAGGCGCTTTCGAGCTTTGAAGATTTGATGCTCGAAAATCACTTATCGACGCATGTTGTAGAGCAGATGAAAAGCGGCAAGCGCGCGCTGGCGGTTAAGGAAATTTTATCTGTATATAAAATGTCACGGCGCAGGTAACCAGTACAAAGGTCGAATTTTATAAGATAATCTTAATCTATTATCATGCAACTCAATACAAAAAGTTTTGCACTGGCAACCGCAACAACAATGGGAATCATGTACGTGCTTTGCGTGCTTGTGGTTGCAGTAGCGCCCGATTTTGCACTTCAGCTTTTAGGGTGGGTCGCGCATATCGTCAATGTTGAAAAATTCACTGAAAATATGGCGCTTACGGCTGGCGGCATTGTTGTGGGGCTTGTGGAAGTTGTGGTATACGCATTTGTCGCAAGCTGGATTTTGGCCGAACTTTACAATAGGTTCTCAAGGGCGTAATTTATTTTTATGAAGATGCGATCAATCGCAAAGGGGCTTTTAGGATTCCTCTTGCTCCTTGGGTTTTACTTTCTTGTGGTCAGCGCAGTATCGGGCGCAAGTTTCGCTTTGGCGCAGTTTTTTGAAAGCTGGTATTGGATTTTGGGGCTTGCCGCTGGTTTTGGTATTCAGATCGCACTTTTCTCTTACATCCGGGCGGTACATCGCGCGCGTGTCTCGGGTACAGCTGTTGCGGTTTCGGGCACTACTTCGGGTGCGGCGATGATTGCTTGCTGCGCGCATTATCTTGTAAACATTTTGCCGATTATCGGAATTGCCGGCATTGCCACACTCATCGGTAACTATCAGACATGGTTGTTTGCAGTTGGGCTCGCATCAAATCTTATCGGGATTGGATATATGACAAAAAAGTTAACGGCTCACTAACATGCACGGTCAACACGAAAAACATAGCTCTTGGCACATAATTCTTTGCGCGCTTGCGGTGGGCGCCTCGGTTGCTTTTTATTTATTCGGCAATAGCGCCTCCGCGCCGGCTGTGCCGCAGGACGTAAAGCAAGCCGTTGTTCTTTTCGAAACCAAAGAAGATGAGCGTGGCGGCGTTACGTTTACGATAACGCCAAAAAACTTCGCGCAAGACGTGCCGAGCTGGGATTTTGAAGTTGTGATCGATAACCACACACGCGAGCTTTCGGAGGACATGCTTTCTGTAGCAACACTTATTGTCGACGGTGCTGAACCGCAAGAGCCGATCGTGTGGGATGGCGATGCGCCAACGGGCCATCATCGAAAGGGTGTTCTAAAATTTAAACCGATCGGCCCGGCGCCGAAATCATTCGAATTAAAAATCCAGAGCGTTGAAGGCGAGCGCTCGTTTTTGTGGCAGCTAAAATAAAATAGATATATGACTAAAAAAACTTTTAAAATTAGTGGAATGCATTGCGCCGGATGTGTCAGAAAGATCGAGTTGGCGCTTACGAAAACTACCGGCGTACATGCGGCTTCTGTTAATTTTGCAACAGAGTCGGCGCTGGTCGAGTTTGACGAACAGATTGTTTCTGAAATTGATCTTGCAAAAGCGGTCGAGTCTGTCGGCTATCGGTTAGATGTTGCTGCGGGCGAGACCGAAACCCTTTCGATAAAAGTTATTGGTATGGATTCGCCCCACTGCGCAATGATTGTGGAGGGAGCCCTGAAAAAACTCGATGGTGTTAAAAATACAGATGTAGATTTTGCAAATCAAAGGGTCAAGATTGTTTTCGATTCGTCCGTTTTATCTGTTGATACGGTTTTTAAGGTAATTACGGATGCCGGCTACAAACCAATCAAAGAGGAAGCGGGTACAGAGGATCTTTTGGATAAAGAAAAAATAGAACGCGAGAAGCAGCTGTCGGATCTCAAGCGCAAACTTTTTGTCGGCGGCGCGCTGTCAATTCTGATATTCTTTGGAAGTTTTCCTGAATGGTTTTCTTTTATGCCGAAATTTTTAAGCAACAACTGGATGCTTCTTTTGCTGACGACGCCCGTGCAATTTTGGGTCGGGTGGCAGTTTTACAGCGGGCTCAAGCTTCTCGTAAAATACCGCACTGCCGACATGAATACACTGATTGCAATCGGCACGCTGGCTGCGTATTTTTATAGTGCGGCGGTTACGATTTTTCCCGACTTTTTTACCGCGGGAGGAATAATGCCAGAAATTTATTTTGATACTTCGGCTATTATCATCGTTTTAATTCTTTTGGGAAAATATTTTGAAGTTTTGATGAAAGGAAGGGCGTCCGAAGCGATTAAAAAACTCATAGGCCTCCAGCCGAAAACAGCAAAGATTTTGAAAAATGGAAAAGAGATTGAAGTGCAAATTGCCGACGTAGTTGTAAGTGATCTGGTTGTGGTGAGGCCCGGCGAGAGGATTCCCGTTGACGGAAAAATTACAGAAGGCGATTCGGAGATTGACGAGTCGATGGTTACCGGCGAATCAATGCCGGTGCATAAGACCGTTGGGGGCGCGGTTATCGGAAGCACTATCAACAAATTCGGCACATTCACCTTCCGTGCGACGAAAATCGGCAAAGACACCGTGCTTTCGCAGATTATTAAAATGGTTGAGGAAGCGCAAGGGTCAAAAGCGCCAATTCAGCGTCTTGCTGATCTTGTTTCTTCATATTTTGTACCCGTTGTCATCGTCATTGCTATTGCAACTTTTGTCGTTTGGAATTTTTTCGGCCCCGTGCCGGCATTTAATTTTGCTCTAGTCAATTTCGTTGCCGTTTTAATCATTGCCTGCCCGTGTGCGTTGGGGCTCGCAACGCCAATGGCTATAATGGTTTCTTCCGGAAGCGCAGCATCGCGCGGCATTTTGGTAAAGGATGCGGCTTCCCTTGAGATTGCAAACAAAATCAACGCCATAGTGCTCGACAAAACCGGCACGCTTACGGAAGGAAAGCCCCAGCTAACCGATATTGTTGCTTTCGAGGGCGAAAACCAAAGAGAGGTTTTGCGCCTCGCCGCGTCTTTAGAGCAAAGATCGGAGCACTCTTTAGCGCAGGCGATTTTACATCACGCCGCGCATAAAGAAAAAGTTGAGTTATACAAGCTTGAAGATTTTAAGGCGATTTCCGGAAAAGGCGTGCGCGGATTTTTGCAAATAGAGTCCCAAAAAATCGAAGCGCATTTTGGAAACAGGGCCTTGGCGGCCGATATTGGGCTAAACACTGCGCCGTACGAAGATAAAATAAAAAAACTTGAAAGCGAAGGCAAGACGGTTATGATTCTTGCTGCGGATAAAAAGATAAAGGGGGCGCTGGCCGTGGCTGATGTTTTGAAAAAAGAATCAAAAGAGGCAATTTTGGCTCTGAAAAAAAGCGGCATAGATGTGTGGATGCTTACCGGAGATAATGATCGCACCGCTCGCGCAATCGCGCGTCAGGTGGAAATAGAAAATATAATGAGCGAAGTTTTACCGGATAAAAAATCTGAAAAAGTACGCGAGCTGCAGGCGCAGGGAAAAATTGTCGCCATGGTCGGCGACGGCATCAACGACGCGCCCGCGCTGACTCAAGCCAACGTCGGCATAGCGATGGGCGAGGGGACGGATATCGCGATGGAGTCAGCAAACATAACGTTGATGCGCGGCGACTTGATGCTAATTTACGAAACAATCGCGCTTTCCAAGCGGACGATGAGAATAATCAAGCAAAATCTCTTTTGGGCGTTTTTTTACAATTCCGCTTTTGTTCCGGTTGCGGCCGGGCTTCTTTATCCGTTTTTCGGAATATTGCTGAATCCTATTTTTGCTGCAGCAGCCATGGCATTCAGCAGCATAAGCGTTGTTTTAAACTCACTTCGATTAAAAAGAGCGGTGTGATAAGATAGGCCGCATGCCGATTAGTATACTTGTTACCGAGCCCGATTATTTTACGCGCGCTTCATTGCGCGCGATGCGGGAAGTGGGAAGTGTCGAGGCGCGGCGCATGACGCGCCGCGAACTTCTGCGCGCGGTGCGCAATGTTGACGCGCTGGTAGTTCGTATAGATACGCGTGTGGACGCGGAGCTTTTGCGCCGCGCACGGCGGCTTCAATGCGTTGTCTCGGCAACGACCGGCCTTAATCATATCGACGTTGCGTTTCTAAAAGCGCACGATGTACCGCTTTTTTCTCTTTCGGGCGCGCATTCGGTGCCGACCGCCGAACATGCGCTGGCGCTGCTTTTTGCGATAGCACGGCGGATTCCGTGGGCGCACGCCCACGTGATGCGCGGCCGTTGGGATCGGTGGGAATTTATTGGTGAGGAGATTGAAGGAAAAACGCTTGGCGTTGTGGGTATTGGACGGATTGGTGCCGAAATCACGCGCCGCGCGCGGGCGCTCGGAATGCGTGTCTATGCGCATGATCCATATGTATCTTCGCGTGTGGTTGCTACGCGCGGCGCGCGGAAAGCAGGATGGAAGACTCTTCTCTCCAGAAGTGATTTTATTTCTCTTCACTTACCGCTGACGCTCGAGACAAAACACATGATCGGAAAAAAAGAATTTGCGGTCATGAAACCGTCGGTCATTTTAATCAATACCGCCCGCGGCGCGATTATTGAAGAACACGCGTTTTTGAACGCCTTAAAAAATAAACGCATTCGTGCTGCTGCCCTCGACGTTTATCCCGAGGAACCGCTTGCGCCATCCAATGCATTTCGCCACTACGCGCGGAACCATACAAACTTAATTCTTACGCCGCACATCGCGGCCTCCACCGCCGAAGCGGTGGGTCGTGCAAGCATGTTTGCGGCGGATGTGATTAAACGCTTTTTCAGTTCGCGGCGATAATAGCCGGAAGCAGGTAATTTTATTTTAGGGTTTGCTGATAAATTCGGTGTAGACTGTCTGCGATATGTCTTTAATGCCATGTTCGAGTTTGAGAAGATCATCGCCGCTTGTCATGATGCAAAGAAGATAGGGGCGGCCGGGGTAGTATATTATACCGCAGTCGTGCAATTCATTGTGGAGAACACCATTTGATGGGTCGGGTGTTCTGTATCCAAATTTGTGTGCTACAGTAATATTTGATGGCAATCCTGCAACAATACCTTTCGTATAGGTGGTTTTTGTGAGAAGCCGCAGTGCTTCATTTGATTGGTCTCTGTTGAGGTAAGAAGCGTTATAGAGTGCCCTGAAAAAGCGTGAGAATGATTTTGTTGATATGGAGTCTCCCGGATTTTGGGGAAACGACAAACCGAGATCTGTGTATATTTCGATGAGGGCGTCAGTATTGATATATTCGACAAGCAACGATGCTGCTCTGTTGTCGGAATACATGATCATCCGGTTGATAAGGTCTTTTAGGGTATAGGAATTATCTATTTTGAGTCTCTGATCGGGCGGGATATTGTTTTCAAGGATATCCATATATTTTTGTTTCGTCTCGCGCGTGTAAGGAATTTTTATATTCAGAATTTGCAGGTTTAGTTCTGCCGCCTTGAAGTATGTAATCATGAGGGGGACTTTATTGAGACTGGCGGCTGAATATTTTGTTTCAGCGTTAATGCCCATCCAACGACTGGAATCGAGATCGCGAAAGTATACAGCAGCATTTATAAAAGAACTGTCGCGGATTTTCTCTTTGATGACCGCATCAACTTTTTCCTTTAGCGGCTTGTATTCTTCGTATTCTTTTGTCTCGGAGCAAAAAAGGAGCGGCTTAATAAATTCAAAGTCTGTGTTTTGTCGAATAGGATTTTCAACTTTCTGAATGATAAACACTGTACGCAACAATAAGAAGACGATCCCGCCGCCTATAAATGCTCCCGTTCCGAATACTATGAGGTTCTGTCGGCTGAGAATTTTTAAGAATAGAGATTTATTAATCATTTTCCGTGATTTCTATATTACCATACATAGTATACCATGCTTGTATTCTTGTGGGTTCGTAGCGGGGCTTCCCAAATAGATTAAGGAGGGTTTAAATAAGAAGATATAAAGTAAACCGCAGATGAAGAAAATATATAAAGAAAATGCGTATCGTGAGGACGTGCACGCAACAACGTCACAAGTCCTCCGGGCCTATGGGCGGTCTGTTCGTCCCTGGTGGGCGGCGGGTCTTTTTGTGTTGGTTATGAATGGCGCCGCTGGCATCATTGATATCTTTATTCCTGTTTTGTACAAACGGTTTTTTGATATTCTGACGCGCGGCGCGCGCGCGGCCGATGTTGCCCCCGACCTTATGAAAATCATTGTTTTTGTTCT